>CAZPUW010000328.1:0-3895 GCA_964589795.1 uncultured bacterium | reverse complement strand
CGAAATAGCACCTATGTTCGTGAGTGCAGATTGTAAGAAAGTACGCACCAACTGAATAATCAAGTACAGTTGATCTCGTTCGATGCCGTTTAACTAATTCTGGTTGCGCTTCCATCTCATACTGTTCGGGCGTATTGCCATACGCCCCTACATTGGAATTTGAGTTTATTGTATCGCGCCTTGTTTGCCCAACAATCTTCGCATCAAACCCAACTGACCCAAATGATAACTCTCGTGGAAATGAAGAAACAATATGCGCCGCTCACGGGTATCCGGCTTGGTGAAATCGCCAAAGGTTGGTGCGGTTTCACCCAATTGTTCCGGGGTAAGTGCACCGATTGTTTCCGTTAATAACTTCTGCGATTCGCCCCAAAGTTCTTTCAATTTCTCCAATTGCATGAATTGGTCATAACCGTCGCCACTCGTTCCCCGGTTGTACAATGGAACAATAATTTCCGGTAATTTCCACTCAACATCGAGAAACTTTAAAAGATGCATCCGCGAAATCAAAACGTGGCCAATCACCCAATTGATGCAATTCCCGCCGTGTTCGGAATGAATCAAACTCTCGTCGTGGGTAACGCCCTCACTGTTTACCTTGAGAACGTTATCATTAATCATGTAGAGCCACAACAAGTTATCGTTCATTCGCTATCCTTTGAGCGCTTCCGCACCACCGACAATTTCCAACAATTCCTTCGTGATGGCCCCCTGCCGCGCCTTGTTGTATTGGAGCGTAAGCCCCTTTATCAGGTCGGATGCCGCCTTCGTCGCATTCTCCATTGCCGTCATTCGCGCCGCCATTTCCGCGGCAAACGATTCGAGTAACACATGCCAGATTGCGACGTCGATGTATTGCGGCAACACCACGTCGAGTATCGTTGTGGCGTCCGGCTCATAAAGAAAATCCTGAACGGTTGGACCCTCGATAAGAGCCGGAATCACTGGTAGTAATTGTTCGACAATTACCTGTTGTTGTGCCACATTCTTGAATTCGTTGTACACAAGATAGACGCGGTCGAGGCCAAGCTCCGGGTCTTTGTACAAGTCGATAATGCGTTCACCGATGCGGCGCGACGATTCGAGCGTCGGGTCGGGAAAAATATCGAGATGCTTGGCAATGACCGGATAGCCGCGTTTGGTAAAGAAATCGGTCGCCTTCCGTCCGACGGTGATGATGTGCCGTTCAGATTCAGAAAATTCGTTGTATGTATTTACTGCATGCTTTATTACGTTCGTATTGAAACTGCCCGCCATCCCGCGGTCGGATGCGACGACGATAAAGCCGACATGCTTCGGTGGGCGCACTTCCAGCAACGGATGAATCTTGTCGGTACGCGCCGCCATATCCGCAATCACTTCGCGCAACCGCTTCGAGTAGGGGCGTGCCGCCATCATACTGCTTTGCGCGCGACGGAGCTTCGCCGCGGCGACCATCTTCATCGCTTTGGTGAGTTGCTGAATCGACTTGTTACTGGCGATTCGTTTTTTAATTTGTTTTAGAGATGGCATTTATTTGTCTCAGTCATTGCGAGGCGCTTAGCGCCGAAGCAATCTCATACGCTTACAACGCATTAGGCAATAAAAGTCTGGTTGAACGACTCATACGCCGCCTTGAATTTCTCTCGCAGCGCATCGTTCAATGTCTTTGTTTCGTTCAATTCTTTGAGCAAATCGCCTTGATTCGATTCGAGATAAGAAACCAATTCGGTTTCCCACTTCTTCACTGATTCCTTCGGAATCTTGTCGGCGTAACCCTGCGTACCGGCAAACATTACAGCAACCTGCTTCTCCAATGACCACGGGCTGTATTGCCCTTGCTTCAGAATTTCCGTCAATCGTTCACCGCGGGTTAATTGCTGCCGCGTCGAAGCATCCAAATCGGAACCGAATTGCGCGAATGCCGCCAATTCACGGAATTGCGCCAACTCCAACCGCATCGACCCCGCCACCGACTTCATCGCTTTGTATTGCGCACTGGAACCGACACGTGAAACTGAAATACCGACATTGATTGCCGGTCGGATACCGGAATAGAATAAATCGGGTTCGAGATAAATCTGGCCGTCGGTAATCGAAATCACGTTTGTCGGAATATATGCCGACACGTCGCCCGCCTGCGTTTCGATAATCGGCAGTGCCGTGAGTGAACCGCCGCCGAGCGCATCAGACATTTTCGCCGCGCGTTCGAGCAATCGTGAGTGAAGATAGAAAACGTCGCCGGGATACGCTTCACGTCCCGGGGGACGGCGGAGCAACAACGACAACTGGCGATACGCCCACGCATGCTTTGTCAAATCATCATAGATAACCAGCGCGTGCATCCCTTTGTCGCGGTAGTACTCACCCATCGCCGCGCCGGTGAATGGTGCAATAAATTGGATTGGTGCAGTCTCAGTCGCCGTCGAAGAAACGATGGTTGTGTATTCCATTGCGCCGTGGTCTTGCAGGGTCTTCACCACTTTCGCGATGGTCGAACCCTTCTGGCCGATGGCGACATAGATGCAATACACCCCCTGCCCTTTTTGATTGATAATCGCATCCACCGCGACAGCAGTCTTGCCCGTACCACGGTCACCGATAATCAATTCGCGTTGTCCGCGACCGATGGGAATCATACCGTCGATGGCTTTCAAGCCGGTCATCAACGGTTCTTTCACCGGCTGGCGGGTAATAACGCCGGTCGCTTTCCGTTCGACGGGATTGCGTTGCTTCGCATCGATTGGCCCTTTGCCGTCGATGGGAAATCCCAACGGATTCACCACACGGCCACACAATTCCGGACCGACGGGAACGTCCACGACACGTCCGGTGCGCTTCACAACGTCGCCTTCTTTAATCTTCTCATCGCTGCCGAACAGCGCGACGCCGACGTTGTCTTCTTCGAGGTTGAGCGCCATCCCGAACACTTCGCCGGGGAATTCGATAAGTTCGCCCGCGAGACAGTTCTCGAGTCCGTAGATGCGCGCGATACCATCGCCGACAGTGAGGACGCGCCCCACTTCATCCATTTTCACTTGCGATTCGAAGGATTTGATTTTTTCCTTCAGTACCGAAGTGATTTCATCTGGTCTAAGTTGCATTCTTGTTTCCTACGTTATTCCGTAGGGGCGTATGGCAATACGCCCGTTAAATTTACTACTTCACTATTTTTTACAATACTCTATACACTTTTGAACAAACGCATGTGAATCTCCTAATAACTGTTTTGCGTCGTTTTCACTCGTTTCCGGAGCGGATAAATAGTCGTTATTATTTCTCAGTTCAAAACCATACCGCAACATTCGTGAATAAAGTTTATCAAACTTACCCGCCTTCACGAAGAATTGATCAAATGCCGCAATTAATGCGGAGTGTGAGCTTCGCTCAATTTTATCGGTTAAAAGAACTGCCGTTACTGCATGGTACATCGCGTAATAGGAACGATTTACAGATGAGTCGTAAAACTCTTTTCCGATATCGTCTTCCGATTCGATTAGCATTTTCTCTGCACGGTGCAAATGGTTTGAATTTCTTGACTCATACCAACACACCCTCGCGGCGAATGGAACGGTGCAAGGCAAATGTCCCGTTATCCCAATCCATCTCGGATACAAATCGGATATCTGTAACAATACCATGTTCAATGTCGAAGTCTACCAATCGTTCCGCAATGACGTTCCACTCTGAGTTAAAATCATTACAAGGATTTAAAATAATGGCAACGTCAATATCAGAATCTTTTTTAGCATCTCCCCGCATTTGCGAACCGTAAGCAATAACACGTTTTAATCGGTCACCATAAAATGGTTCCAATTGAACTTTCAACTCGGCTACAATTTTTAGTGTTTGTTCGCGTGTCATGGTAACTCTTACTATTTCCTACACTTTGTGGTCACAATTTGTGACCTCAAGT
>CAZPUW010000327.1:0-3920 GCA_964589795.1 uncultured bacterium | reverse complement strand
AAATTGAAAGAGGGCTCGAAAGGGCCAATTCTTTGTCTCGTCGGCCCTCCCGGAGTGGGTAAAACGTCGATTGGACGCTCGATTGCCCGTTCGATGGGGCGCAATTTCTTCCGGTTCTCACTCGGTGGTATGCGTGATGAAGCGGAAATTCGCGGACATCGCCGAACCTATGTTGGTGCGCTTCCGGGACGGATTGTGCAAGGCGTGGTAAAAGCCGGAGCCATCAATCCGGTATTCATGTTAGATGAAATTGATAAACTCGGTAGTGATTTTCGCGGCGACCCCTCGTCCGCATTGCTCGAAGTGCTCGACCCTGAACAAAATTCCACATTCGTCGATAATTATCTCGAAGTGGAATTGAATCTCTCAAAAGTTCTCTTCATCACGACGGCGAATACACTCGATACGATACCACGTCCACTGCTTGACCGCATGGAAGTCATTCGCCTGCCCGGTTATCTGACCGAAGAGAAAATCGAAATCGGATTGAAATACCTTGTCCCAAGGCAACGCGAAGAAAACGGCTTGGGTGCGAACGATATCAAATTCAACCGCGCCACACTCGATGCAGTGATAACCGGTTACACGATGGAAGCGGGTGTCCGTAACCTTGAGCGGCGGATTGGTACGATTTGCCGCAAAGTCGCCGTAAAAAAAGCCGACGGAAAATTGCGCAAAGCCCTTGTCGTGACACCGGAAGAGGTCGCCAAATTACTTGGTGTTCCCATCTTTCAGGATGTTACGCACAAAGAAGCGGCGGGAGTCGGCGTGGCGAATGGCCTCGCGTGGACGCCGTATGGCGGCGATGTCCTGAAAATTGAGACGACCGTCATGCCCGGTTCGAAAGGGCTCTTCCTCACCGGTCAACTTGGCGATGTGATGAAAGAATCGGCGACGATTGCCCTCTCGATTCTGCGGTCACATGCAAAACAATTTGGTATCAGTGAGGATTTCCTCACCGGTAAGGATGTCCACATCCACGTACCGGAAGGGGCGACACCGAAGGATGGCCCATCCGCAGGTGTAACGATGCTCACCGCACTCACTTCTCTTTTCACCGGACGGAAAGTGCGGGGCGACCTTGCCATGACCGGCGAAATAACTCTGCAGGGTAAAGTCCTCCCCATCGGCGGCTTGCGTGAGAAGGCAGTGGCGGCGGTTCGCGCGGGGATGCACACGATTCTGATTCCATTCAACAACCAGAAGGATTTGGAGGAGATGCCGGAGTCGGTAATGAAAGCGATTCATTTTGTTCCGGTGAAACGGGTCGAAGAAGTCATCGAGCATGCGCTTATGCCGAGAGAAAAAGCCGTGGTGAAGAAAGCGGTGAAGAAAAGTGGGAAAAACGTTATTACGAGTAGAGGCACTAGTACAAGAGTCCGTTAGTTGCACTTCCCATAGTAAATTCATGTGAATGCTTGTAATTGTTCAAAAATGGCCACTTTTAGGGAAAGACACTTTTTTCCGAAAAGGAATAGAATATGTGTTTTGGTAATGTAGCAAGTAGTTAATGGTTTAATAAGAAATGCATCACATACAAATTTCCTATATTGAATTTCTTATAAACTGATTCGAAATACAATTTAAATTGAGTTAACTTACTACAATCTGATAATCAACTCGGAAGAAGGGAAAAAATGAAAGCGGAAGTTAGAGCATTGAGTCAACTCCTCCAATCTGGAGATCAATACATTATGCCCAATTTCCAGAGGTTTTACGTCTGGGGTATAACTGAATGGGAAACGCTTTGGACAGACATAAAACTATTATTTGAACAAAATGAGCAAAGACATTTTTTGGGCGCGATTGTAAACGTACCATCACACGTTGGTCCTGGTTTGATTAATAAATGGCAGGTAATAGATGGACAACAAAGACTGCTCACTTTATCTGTTATTTTATCTGTGATAAGGAATCAAGCACACAAAAAAGAATTTATTTCACTCGAAAATAAAATTTATGAAAAATTTTTAATTCATACACATGAAGATGGATATAACAAATACAGAGTTCTTCCGCGTCATAGGGATAGAAAAATTTTTCTTAAAATAGTTAATGGGGACGCATTGGAAGAAGTTGAACACTCACTAAGCAAGGCTTTTGAATATTTTAGCAATCAAATCGATTCAGATGAGTTTAACGATGAACAAAAATTAAATGAACTTTTTCTCTGCATAGTAACAAAAATTGACATCGTAAGCATATTACTAGAGGGCGATAATGCTTTTCGAATATTCAAATCTCTCAATTCAACGGGTGTTGATTTAGGAGAGAGCGACCTTATCAGGAATCATGTTTTCATGAGTGTTGATTTAGAAAAACAAGAATACTTTGAAACAAATCATTGGAGTTCACTTGAAGAAAGCTTTTTTGAAAATGAAAAACTGAATGTCGATCTCTTTACTTCGTTTTTTAGAGATTATCTGATGAAACAAACATCCAACTATATCGGAAGAAAATACGTATTTCAGGCGTTTGAAACCAATTATCCAAGCAATGAATTAAAGCCAGAGATATTAACAAAAAGCTTAATTGAAAATTCGCGTTTATATGAATATATACTTCTAAAAAGAAAGCACTTAGATAAAGATATAAATAAGTACCTAGGAATGATTTTGGATGTGAATGATGGCACCGTTTTCCCATTACTACTAAGACTATTTGAAATGAATGATAAAGGTCTGTTGACTGATGGAGATATGTCATTATCTTTGAAGATGATTGCAAGTTTTATAACTAGACGAATAATTTGTGGTGAGAATTTTAGAAAATACGGTTCTTGGTTTTCGAAAATATGTAACAATTTAAACGAAAATACGATCGCAGAATTAAATAAGTATCTTATTAAACTTGGATGGCCTAACGATGAACAATTGAAACAAAAACTCGAAGAATTTGATTTATATCAAAGTGCGTATTGTCGAAATATTTTAAACTCCATAGAATTGAATTTGCAACATCCTGATGAGCGTGTCATTTTAGATAAATGTACAATAGAGCATATTTTACCGAATAAAATTGCGAACAATAAGGTTTGGCAATTAGCGTTGGGTGACAACTGGGAAAAAATACACGAAAAATGGAAAAACAAATTAGGGAATTTGACTCTGGTTGGTGATGATTATAATAATGAAATGGGTGATAAGCCTTTCAAAGAGAAAAAGGAAAAGCTTTCTATTAGCGCCGTAACTTTGAACAAATATTTCCGTGATGTTGAAAATTGGGACGAGACTGAGATTTTAAAACGCAATGCTTACCTTAGTAACGAAGCATGCAAAATTTGGATCAGCCCAACTATTTTTTAGATAATATTCTCAGGTTTACAAGCATCATGATTTTTTTTTCTCACTCATAAAACAAATGAGATAATCAATATAGTGTATAAATTGAGAGAATTTGTTTCAATTTATGAACGTACAGTTGTACGTGGCGAACCATTACCACCACCGCCAGAAAAGGGTCAACGTTACATTCTTGTAGATCCGACTAAGAATAAAACAAAACGTTAATCGTGCGATAAACACATTTTGTGATAAAAAAAAGGGCGGGCTCACGAGCCCGCCCCTACTATTTAACACATATCGAGTATTACTTCGAAAACGTCCCAATCACAATCAGCGCGAGTAGCGACAATCCAATCGCGAGAGCGGTAAACCCGACGAAATACATCAGCACCCTTCGCCACGTCGGTATCGGTAGGACTTGCATACTCTCGACTTTGCCCGCCTTCTGCAGGCGTTCATACCACAATGGCCGCTCTTCCTTCAGGTATTGCTCACTCACACTACCGGTGAAAATGACTTCATCGAGTGGGAAGTTCTCACTGCGGAGATGTTCGTTGAAGAAGTGAATCGTGAAAATGAAACCGGTCGCGAGCAACGCCTCTTCCGAGTGGATTATCGACGCCGCATTCAGCACCC
>CAZPUW010000326.1:0-3921 GCA_964589795.1 uncultured bacterium | reverse complement strand
CTGCTTGGGAATATGAAATTGGTCAAAGTGATATCTCCGGAATACAAAACGTAAACAAACCGTTTATCGGCTTTAACATCTCTTGTATGACCGGTTCGTGGAACCCACCGGATCAGTACAGCATGCACGTAGGTGTTACCAAATTGGGTACCCCAAGTGCACCACGAGGAGCCATTTCTTCAGTTTCTACGCAATCCGCGGGAACAAATCCGGCGCATAATAATGTGATGGCGGCCGGCTCTTTCTACGGGTTTGGTGTGAAGAACGCCCGTCAACCTGCCGGCATGTACTATGAAGCAAAATTCCAGATGTGGCGGAACTACCAGATAGGTGATGCAACAAACGCATCAAACTTTATTTACTGGAATGAAATCTTAGGTGAGATATCCGCAAATATTTGGACTGGCGTACCTCATCATGTTTACGCTACAGTTTCAGATACGATTGGCATTGGTCAAAACCGATTAGCGTTGCAAGTAATGTATAACGAGTTGCAACCTGCGGCAGGCGCGATGGTAACCGCTTGGAAGAAGAACGCCGGTGGAACGAACGAAACTTATACCCGTGCGATTACCGATGATAGCGGTCGCGTCTTGTTGACACTTTCAAATGCAACTGCGGGAAGAATGGTTTTAACTGTAACCGGAAATCAGATCGGCCAAAATATTTATCCTCTAATAGATACAATTCAAGTATCTCAAATGCCGACTGATTTAAGTTTTTCGACTTACACGGTTCAGGATGACTCGACGAATGGACGTATCGGTAACAATAACGGTACCGCCAATCCGGGAGAAACAGTCGACCTGAACGTTCAGCTTATCAATCGGGGTTCTTCGAATGCAACCGCAATAAGTGGAATCTTATCCTGTGCGGATCCTCGCGTCACAGTGGTAAATAGCGAAGGAGCATGGGACAACGCTTCCTCAGGTGGTACCGTGTCGAACACATCTCCGTTCCGTGTTCAACTATTAAGTGGTTTCAAAGACAACGATATTGTTCCTTTGCAGTTGAATTTAGTGACCGATGAAGGAAACCGGACGATATCGGTTCCGCTCACCATTCGTTCAATTCAACTCGCTTATATGTCACAAACCCTTAACCCCACAGCACTCAACGTTGGTCAGAGTGCTACTTTATCATTGACTGTTAGGAACAATGGTGGATTGGCTACCAGTGCGATTAACGCCTCGGTATTTTCAATGTCCCCGTTTGTTTCGGTGACTGTTCCGAACGCAACATTTACTAGTTTACCGATTGGAACAAATGTTTCGAATCCAGTCAATCAGTTGTTTACACTGACTGCTAACGGTCGAACCATACCGGGTACAGTTGCGAACTTAGGCGCTACATTTACGGCAGGTGCAGTTCGCGATACCGTTTACTTTTCGGTGACTGTCGGTACCCGTCATACCTATGACCCCACTGGTCCTGATCCGTACGGTTATCTCGCATTTGACCAAACCGACACATCTTACCGGACGATTTCTCCGACATACAGTTGGGTACAAATTATCCCGGCGTTGAGTGGATCCGGAACACGATTGCCTATGACGGGTGCGGATAACGTTGATTTATCGACAACCATCCGCTTACCCTTTACTGCTCGTTATTATGGTGCGAGCTACGATTCTGTGACGATTTGTACGAACGGTTGGCTGGCATTCGGTGCGCAACCCTATTACCAGAACAGCCGCAATTGGCACTTACCCGCTCAGGAAGGGCCGCGTAATATCGTTGCTGTAAACTGGTGTATGCAGTCTGAAGGCGGAACGTATGAAGGTGTGTACGTATGGTCGGATACCGCCAATCATCGCTATGTCGTGACTTGGAAATCGACTACAGTAAATACACCAACTGCGCAGGAATACCAATTAATCATCACCAACCCGAACTATTCTCAGACCCCAACTGGAGATTCTCCGTTGAAATTCCAGTATAAATCTTTTACTCCAACTGCTTATACTGGTGGTGAGTCAGGTGTGAGTTTCGCTACGATTGGCATTGCCGACAGCAATTATACCCGTGCTTTAGAATATGTCTATTGGAACACCTATGACGCCGGATGTGCGGCAATTCCTAACGGTACAAACTCGAATTTCGCAATCCTATTCACAACAACCCAACCCGCAACCGGTAATTTAACCGGTACGGTTCGTCGCGCTTCGAATAATTCTCCGGTTTCCGGAGTTCAGGTTCTCCTGTTGAATGGTGGCAGAAATACGGTTACGGACAGCGCCGGTCACTATACCATGACCAATCTCCAAATCGGTCATTACAATGCGCAGGCGTCCGGTATGGGTGTGAATGCCCGGATTGATACGGTTACTATTTACGATTCGTTGACTACAACTCTTAATTTCACCCTAACCAATCCGACGTTGCGTCTCGCTGTTAACGACACGACGGTGCGTTCGAATGACTCGATTGCGGTTACGCTTCTCGACTCCGGTCAGACGATGTCAACCTCGCGGAATATTTTCGTTCGCAATACCGGTAACGGGCCACTCGTATGGAATTCGCAACTGCTTTACGGCGGAAATTTCGACGAGACCGATTCATTGTGGGATCAAGTTTTCTCCTTCAATATTTCGCAAGCGGTCGGTGGCGATAACCAAATCTTCGGTGTCGAATTTGACGGCAACAACTTCTGGGTGACGGGTGCGAACAATTATTCCCAGCCCCATCACCTTTACAAATTGGATCGCAACGGTGTTCTCCTTCATACTTATAATTGTCCCGACCAGACTGGCTTATATGGATGGCGGGACCTGACGTGGGACGGTCATCGCTACTTGTATAGCGCTTATTCGAGCGTAATCGACAAGATTGATACCGCCGACGGCAGTATTGTCCAAACATATAACACCAGTATCAACCCCGTTCGTGCCATTGCTATCGACACTGCCGCAAACGTTCTGTACTACGGCGATCAGGCGAGTGCGGTTTATAAGATGCGGTTATCTGATGGCGTGACTTATGGTACGCTGCAGAACCCAAGTGGTTCGACACCCGGCGGGTTGTGGGGTCTTGCCTATTATGCGAGCGATCCGAACGGTATGAATCTGTATGCTTTCGTTCGCGATTCTTCCGGTTATAATATCGGTACCCGTTTGTACAAGATTAACCCGACAACGGGAGGAACTTGGACACGGTTGGCACGGTTGGGCTTACCGAATGAACGGGCGGCTGGTCTTTCGATTACCCCGCGCTGGAACCCCATGCTTTGGACGGCTTGTGCTGTATTGCAGACCAACACAAGTTGCCGAATAGCGCTGTTTGAGCTGGCATTTAATACATTATGGATCGGTTATACACCGAAACACGATACTTTACAGGCAGGTCAACAGGATACGGTTACCGTATCGCTAAATAGTATATCGATGCCTGACGGACGGTATCGGGTAGCAATCCGGTTCCTGACAAACGACACAACCGGTTCGGTTACGGTGCCGGTCGCGATGACGGTAACGAACTTCATTGACGGAGTCCGTCGGCAGGACAATGGTTCATTGGTTCCGTTACAATTCTCATTGGAACAAAACTACCCCAATCCGTTCAATCCTGTGACTTCGATTTCGTTCTCTTTACCGAAAACTTCCTCGGTTAAGTTTGCGATTTACGACCAGTTGGGTCGTGAAGTTGCGAGATTGGTAACCGACCGTGCGATGGCTGCCGGACGACACACCATGTCGTTCAATGGTTCACGGCTGGCAAGCGGCGTCTACTTCTACCGGCTGGAAGCGGGTAGCTTTACGGCAACCCGAAAGATGCTGCTACTGAAGTAACTATAACAAAAAGCTACAAAAAAGAAGGCGGGATACATATCCCGCCTTTTTTATTACCGATTGGCTTTAATGGAAAAATCATAAAATTCTTTAATAATATTGATTTTTTATAATTCTGAGTGTATACTCCCTG
>CAZPUW010000325.1:0-3924 GCA_964589795.1 uncultured bacterium | reverse complement strand
TCAATCCGATGAAATCGCCAATTATCCGCACCGGTTTACTATATAGGGTGTTCACTTCGTGCCTGCCGCCAACCGTGCCGCATACTGCCGGGCATAATACGCTTGATAACTACCCGTAAGAATACCTGTGACCCATTCGCGGTGATTCAAATACCAATCCACCGTGCCTTTCAAACCGGTATCGAACGAATGGCGCGGCTCCCATCCCAGTTCGCGTTTAATTTTCGACGCATCGATTGCGTAACGCAAATCGTGACCGGGACGATCGGGAACAAAACGAATGAGCGATTCCGATTTTCCCAAAATCGACAGAATTAATTTTACGATATCGATATTGTACTGTTCATTGTTGCCCCCGATGTTGTATACTTCACCGCTCTTCCCGCGTTCCAATGCCAGCAATAGCGCGCGACAGTGGTCTTCGACTTGCAACCAATCGCGAATATTTTTCCCAGTACCATAAACCGGTAACGATTTATTTTCGAGTGCATTCTGTATCATCAACGGAATTAGTTTTTCGGGAAACTGATACGGGCCGTAGTTGTTGCTGCAACGGGTTGTAACGGTATCCATTCCAAACGTATGATGGTATGCCCGAACAAAAAGGTCGGCACTTGTTTTAGCCGCACTGTACGGGCTATTCGGTGCGAGGGGCGTTGTCTCGGTAAAAAGCCCCTCCGCTCCAAGTGAGCCATACACTTCATCCGTGGACACTTGCAAGAAACGTCCGACTTTCCATTGCTTGGCAAGTTCTAATAACGTTTGAGTACCAGCAACATTCGTACGAACAAAAATATCCGCGTCAAGGATAGAGCGGTCAACGTGAGATTCAGCGGCGAAATTGATTATCGCGTCGAATTTTTCTTCTTCGAATAACGGATTGAGAGCGTTTCGGTCACAAATATCAGCTTTCACAAACCGGTAATTTTTCCAACTCTCAATCAGCGTAAGATTTTCAAGGTTACCGGCATACGTCAACACATCAACGTTTACGACGCGCCAGTCCTTGCGCTCGGCAAACAGTAAATAAAGGAAATTTGAGCCGATAAATCCAGCACCACCCGTTACTAACAGTTTCATTTTGTCCCCAGTTTTTCTTACCTGTCCGTAAGCATTCACTTTAAGATAACGATTTTAGCACAACCAGCGTTTCCGCCCATAACCTTTGAGTCAATTCAAACGCATTGGGTAAATCGTTAATCAGACCAGCACCTTGTCCCGCTTCAAGTTGACCTTCATTCATCTCGCCATCGAACATACCCAATCGCTCGCGTTTCTCGCCAAGCAATGCTCTCAATTCTTCCGGTGAAGCGCCATTACATTCGGCTTCCAACGCGCGGGTAGCCCATTCGTTTCGGATTACCCGGGCATTGCCAATTTTGCGTAGAGTAAGGAGCGTTGAATTATCTTCAGCATTCAAGATGGCTTGCTTAAAATCGGGATGACAAGACGCTTCCTGTGTAGCGGCGAATCTCGTTCCGATCTGGACGCCTACAGCACCAAGACACAATGCCGCCGCGATACCACGACCATCGGCGATGCCACCGGCAGCGATTACCGGGATATGAACAGCATCCACTACCTGCGGAATTAACGGCAACGTACCGATTTCGTCAGCGCCATTATGACCACCCGCTTCAACGCCTTCCGCAACCACAGCATCGACCCCCGCCGCTTCGGCTTTTTGGGCAAACTTCACGGAAGGAACGACATGAACGACAATACATTCTTTGGATTTCAATAAACCAGTGAATGTTTTCGGGTTACCTGCGGATGTAAAAAATACTCGCACACCTTCTTCAAGCGCCGTTGCAATTAACTGTTCGGAGTCGCCGCGTAAAAGCGGCACATTTACGCCAAATGTTTTATTCGAGGCATTATGTAACTTACGGATATGCTCGCGCAACAGTTCCGGTTTCATCGAACCCGAACCAATCAGCCCTAATCCACCGGCATTAGAAACGGCAGCGGCAAGCTTCCAGCCGCTCGTCCAAACCATTCCTGCTTGAATAATCGGTATCTTAATGCCTAATAATTGTTCTATAACAGAAGGTAACGGCATTGAGTTATTTTCCTTCAACCCGATCCAATTTTAATTCAATTGAACCAATCGTAATTTCAAATAAAGCACGTACTGGCAACGATTCAGAATCTGCAGTTATCCAACCAACTGCTTTACCGGTAAGACCGGCGATACCAACATAGTTAATCTGAGCATTAAATGTTCTGGTATGATAATGATGACCATTAATGCTGATGTCATCGTCTGTAATTCCGGGCAGGATCGTTGAATATTTGTAATCCTCATCGACAACCGTAATGGCTCTCCCCGGTTTATTCTTTGACACTATCAATCTTGCCCATGTCAACACCGATATCCCATCGTACAAATCGAAGGGCAAATCTTTTTCGACGTAGAATAAGATTCCGTCATCGTCAGTGGATCTGGCATGGAACCACCCTTGTTCCAACGAAAAGTCGTAGAACTTTCGATCCAACAGACTATTTTTATTCGATATCAAAAAATAACGATGCGTGTATCGAAAAGCCGGATCTACATACGTTTCATAGGTGTCATCAATTTTCACCAAGGGGATTGAGGGATTGCTTTTTAGAATATATCGGAGATGCCAAACCGGTTCGTTATTGATGGTTGTTTTTTCAATCGTTTCAACATCCATAGTTCCGAGGTGAAGAAATTTCCATTTTACATTATATACCCAACGACGGCCAGCCACCAAAACCCGGTCACCCATTGCATCAGCCGGGATCCGCAGATACTCTTGCAATCGCCGGTTAACCGCCGCATCATAATCGACCGCCGGCTTTAATTCTTTTAATCGGTCGATACATTTCGAGCGGTACTTTCCACGAGGATAGAGCTCGATGTAATGGGCATATTCCCGGATTGCAGTAGTAACGTCATTTTTTTTCTCAGAGATGACACCATACCAATACAACGCACCGGGTTCTGGAAAATCGGTCAAAGCACCGCGTAAGTATTTCGCCGCGGTCTCGTAGTTCCCATCTGCCATCAACAATGGAATTAAGTCGTCGAATGCCTGATCTAAATGCTCGTTATTCACGAGAGCATTAGTGAACGCATGGATTGCTTCTTCATTTTTTCCTAATGCGATATCGATTTTACCGAGAATCACACCGCCGTAACCGTGCGGATCATTCCCACCCCGCTCGGCGTAGGGGAGTGCTTCCTGTGCCCGGTTTCGATTTAAAAGAAATTCGGCAAAAGCGGTATTTACCACCCGGTTATTGTCTAAACCCAGCGCTTTTCGAAACATCGCTTCGGCTTTATCGTCCTGCCCGGTTCGGCCAAGCAGAATTGCACAATTCGCCGCACTCACAAAATCGTTCGGGTTCTCTGCTAATGCGGTGTTATAATCGATCACTGCGGTAGTTTCATTGCCGGATAGCGCAGCATCCAACGCGATTTCGGCTTTTGATTTGGAATAAGCATCGTGGAACATGAAAACAAAAAATGCCACAAACAGAATCAAAGTGATATGTTTTTTGATTCTATAAATGATATGTCCACTACTTCGGTTCGTATGGTTTCGCGTAGTAGTTACTCGATTCATGGCAGTTTTGGTACGACTTCATTGGGGAAGAACCATTTGATTGGTTCCAGCGTCAATGCCGGTACATAGGTTATCAAGAGTAGTGCAAGAAGCATGATAATTAAAAACGGAAGAGCGACTCGGTACAGTTTAAATAATGGCACACCGAACCGGTAACTTGCCATAAACAAATTCATTCCAACCGGCGGTGAGAGATAACCGATTTCGAGATTTGTCAGGAAGATAATTCCGAGGTGTACCGGATCGACTTGAAATTCCAATGCAATGGGAATAATCAGCGGAACGACGACGACAATCGCCGAGAAAATATCCATCATTGTTCCGACCA
>CAZPUW010000324.1:0-3927 GCA_964589795.1 uncultured bacterium | reverse complement strand
CTGTTGGGTACGCTGACATTAGAACAAGCACTGAAACCGTCGGACATCCACAATCTTGAAATTCTTACGTGCGGCGAAGTTCCACCGAATCCCGCGGAAATTATCGCATCGGAAGCGTACCAGTCGATGATTGAAAAGCTTCGAGAAGATTACGATATCATTATTCTTGATAGCCCGCCGTTAATCGCGGTGACCGATGCTTCCATTCTGGCGCGACTTGCGGACAGCGTTATTCTTGTTACGCATTCCGGCTATATTGCCAAGCGTGAAGTGCAACGGTGTATCAATATTCTCAAGAGTATCGGTGTCAAACTGAGTGGAGTAGTACTGAACGGTCTCGATATCAAGCGGGTATATGGTTCTTACTATTACTACTATCACTACTACCATTATTACTACTACTATGGCGACCGTGGCGGGAAGAAGAAGTCAGGCCCGGTGCGCGTCAGCCGTGAACGTAGTGAACCAAAAGTAGTATAAAGTTTCCGGTTAACCTGTAAGGGGCGTTACAAAACGCCCCTTTTTTTGTTTATGTTATTTCAAAACCAATTTAGTAGAGACCATAATCTAACATGTCCAGCAAACCTGCAATACAAGTGCTCGCACCGGCAAAACTCAATCTTGGACTGCGGGTACTCAATCGTCGCAGCGACGGTTACCACAATATCGAATCGATGTTTCAGGCGGTGTCACTTTTCGATACGTTGACAATTAGAAGAGCGGAAAAGTTTGAGTTTCTGGCAAAAGGAAAATGGCAAGTTCCGACTGACGTGAACAATTTAGTCGTCAAAGCAATCACCAAACTCTGTGAGTTTTTATCGGTCACACCTAATTTTCAAGTTTTTTTGGAAAAATCCATTCCACCGGGGGGAGGTTTGGGTGGTGGTTCATCGGATGCTGTCGCGGCATTAGTCGGTTGCAATGAATTGCTGGGATTTCCGTTGAAGAAGGCCGATTTAAGCCGGATTGCACTGTCTATCGGTAGTGATTGTCCGTTTTTTATTGAAGGCGGTTTACAACACGTTAGCGGACGCGGTGAGGTACTTCGACCAATATCAAGCCAATTGAGTGGAGCTTTTGCGATTTGGTTTCCGGGCGCAAGTGTAGCAACTTCCAGTGCATACTCACTGCTAAGACGTAGCTTGACTCAGGAAGAACCAAAGCTTATCTTAGACGATTGTTTTCTTTCCACTCATAACTGGTGGGAAGTGGGAATTGTTGTCAATGATTTTGAACCGGTTGTATCAACGCAATTCCTCGAATGGAAAGATGCAGTATTATTTTGGAAGAAAAACAGTGCCGTTTGGATTTCGCTAACCGGTAGCGGAAGTTGCCAAGCGGCGTATTTTACGGATAAAAGCGCCTGCGAACGCGCCTGTGAAGCATGGCCCCTTCAAGGTACGGTATGGTCTACTGAGCCGATTTCGTTCGGAGTGCGAACTAACAAAGATGGTGATGAGTGAAAGTCACTGAAATCAACGTCAACTTGCGACAAGAAGACCGTCTTAAGGCATTCGTCAATATCACATTGGACGACGTCTTTGTCGTGCGTGGATTAAAGGTTATACAAGGGAACCAAGGGTTGTTCGTTTGTATGCCTTCCCGCAAAATGCCCGATGGCACGTACAAGGATATCGCACATCCGATTTCCAACGAATTTCGACAAGAGTTAGAAGCGATGATTCTGGAAATGTATCAACGGAAATTGGCTGAAGATCCCGATGCGGTTTCGTACGACGCTGAATAAGATTGTTTGGGGCGTCGCCAAGTGGTAAGGCACTGGGTTTTGGTCCCAGCATCCGGGGGTTCGAATCCCTCCGCCCCAGCTTGTAATCACGAACTACTGGCGGATGGATGAAAGAACTCAAAATATTTACTGGCACTGCTCACCCGGAATTGGCAAAGAAAATTGCGGATTCAGTGGGTGTGCCCCTTGGTGAATGTGAAATCAAGCGGTTCTCGGATGGGGAAATTTGGGTTAAGTTTGCCGAGAACATCCGTGGTAACGATGTTTTTATCGTACAACCGACGCACCCACCCGCTGACCATTTACTTGAATTACTTTTGATGATCGACGCGGCACGCCGCGCATCAGCTTACCGGATTACCGCGGTTATTCCTTATTTCGGGTACGCGAGGCAAGACCGGAAGGACCAACCAAGAGTCGCAATTTCAGCAAGGTTGGTAGCGGATTTGATTTCGACAGCAGGCACCGACCGTGTTTTAACGATGGACCTGCATGCATCGCAAATTCAAGGGTTCTTTAACATTCCGGTCGACCATCTCTACGCAGCAAGAGTTTTTACTGATCTTTTCCGCAAGGCGAACATTCAACGGCCTTGCATCGTTTCACCCGATTTAGGCAACATCAAGATTGCGCGGGCATATGCGAAACGACTCAATGCGGAATTAGCGATTGTCGATAAACGGCGCGCCGCACACAATGTCGCGGAAGCGATGAATATCCTTGGCGATGTAAAAGACAGAAATGTGCTTATTATCGACGACATCGTCGATACCGCCGGGACGATTCAAGCGGCAATAACAGGATTACGCGCGGCAGGTGCAAATTCGGTACAAGTCGCTTGCACGCACGGGGTACTTTCCGGTGTTGCATGCGAACGGTTGACGGAAGCAAAAGTCGATGCGATGTATGTTTCCGATACACTGCCGTTACGGGACCCGGTAAATCCACCGAATTGGCTGCATGTAGCGTCAGTCGCGGGAGAATTTGCAGAAGCGATTTTACGTATTCACAACGATGCATCGATAAGCTCGATGTTCGATTGAAAATAGATTAGATAACAGCGGTTAAACCGCACCACATGAAATAACCACGCGAGCAGAAGCTTGCGGATGCGAAGTTAGGTAAGAGAAATGTCGGTATTGGAAATTGCAGTCGAAGTCGGTCGTGGAACAGGTAAAGGCCCAGCCCGCCAAGTACGCGCATCGAAGAAAACACCCGGAATTATGTATGGCACAAAAGGGAGTACCGGTGTCCCGTTTTCTACCGATGAAAACAAATTAAAACTGGTGCTGCAAAAACACCCCACCATGCTGAAATTAACCGGCAGTATCGACGCAACCTGCGTCGTCCGCGAATTACAGCGCCATCCGGTTTCCGGGCGATTCATACACATCGACTTGCAAGAGATTCTCAGCGGCCAAAAGATAAAACTTTCGATCCCGGTACGGTTTACCGGCAGTGGGGAAGGGGTGAAAGCCGGCGGTGTATTCGAAGTCATCATGCACCACATCGCCGTGGAAGCCAACCCGCTTGAAACTCCCGAAGAATTTGTCGTCGATGCCTCGCATTTGAAGATGAACGACAAAATTCATGTATCGGAAATCCCGATGCCGGAAAATGTAAAATTACTTGATGATCTTGATGCCACAGTTGCCGTAGTGCATCCCGCGAAACATGCTGAAGAAGCGGTCGCGAAGGAAGCACCGGCGGCACCGGAAGTCATTACCGAACGTAAGAAAGAAGACGAAAAAGGTAAGGACGAAAAGGGTAAAGAAGGCAAAGAAAAAGATAAAGGATAAGCAATTCCTTGGCGAACATGGTTATCGTTGGGTTAGGGAACCCCGGAAGTCGGTACGCGAACACATGGCACAATGCCGGCTTTTGGATTCTCGACCGGTTCGCAACAAAAGCAGGATTTTCCTTTCGCTCAGGACGCGGTGATTACCTTTATGCGAAAGGGTTGTGGGAAACAAATTCAGTTGTATTGGTTAAACCTACAACATTTATGAATGAATCGGGACGCGCAGTCGTCGATGTATTAAATTTTTTTCACAGCGAACCCGACCAGCTCTTTGTAACATTCGATGACCACGATTTACCCATCGGTATCATACGGATTCGCCGTAAAGGGAGCGATGGCGGTCATAAAGGGATGCGGTCGATTATAGAATGTACCGGCA
>CAZPUW010000323.1:0-3970 GCA_964589795.1 uncultured bacterium | reverse complement strand
CAGACAAACGCTATAAAAAAAAGGGCGGTGATTGCCGCCCTTTTTCTGCCACAAAAGTTAGTAACTAACGAATATACACTACTTTCCGTAATGCCTCGAAGCTTCCTGCTTTAATCCGTATGAAATAAACACCGCTTGCATTACCGGTGGCATTCCAATGGAGCGAATACGTACCCGCTTGTATGTGTCCATTTGCAAGCGTTGCAACTTCACGACCGATTTGGTCATACACTTTCGCCACGACTTCACTTGACTTCGGTAAGCTAATCGACACAACCACCGACGGGTTGAATGGATTCGGATACCCCTGAGATACGGCAAATGTGTTCGGTACGATAGTTTTCACCGGTTGGGTTAAACCAAGGAAATTATCAGGCGCTTGCGTTGTAAACCGAACGGCGCTGTGGTTACGCAATGAATCGAACCCGGGTGCCGGTGAATGTGCGTACGTCAAATCCAGACCGTCGGTATGATCCCAATTCATTATACCGATGGTTGTATAATTATTACCCGCATCGATATCACTCGAAAGGTTATAGATAAAATCAATAACATTGTCGCCGGTCGGTCCGCGACGGTTTCCGTAAAATACAACTTCAAACCGTTGTTTGACCGGTATCGTTTCTATTCCATATCGCGAATAGCATCTCGACCATTCAATAATGAGCGTTGTGTCACTTGCGTTATAATGATACGCAATCCAAACCCTGCCACTATCTTCCGGTAAACCTTTCAAATCATCCCAATTCGGTGCCACTAACGTTCGTGGGCCATTCGCACAAGGCAGCGCCCAATTATAGAAATCGAAAAATTGAGTACTATCGAAACTTACCCAACCATTTGAACAAATGGATAACCCGCGTGGCTGATAAGTTACACCGTAGTACTGAATGCTAAACGGAAGCGCAATACTAAATGTCTGATCGTCTTCTAACCGCACTAAGGTGCCGTTACCACCGGAATCGGGATCGCATTCACGCCAGTTGTAAGTAGGCAACGGCCAGTTCGCTCCGGCTACTGAATCACTATTTTGGTAGGCGTAATACCCATAGTTATCCGGCCCTGTGGGATAATTCACCGGTCGTGTTCCACATATCAGGTTGAAATTGGTTACCATCGTATCCGAACCACCATCCGGTATCGTCATAAACAACCGTACCGGTATGACTTGTCCGGGAATAATCGTCCCACTAACAGCAATATTGACCGGAATGATAATCGAATCACCCTCAGCTACTGAATTGGCCGTTGTCGACCATGCAGTCGGTAGATTGGTTATCCCGTTCGAAAATGTCGAGAACATGTAACTGCTTACCGGTATCGGTGAAGTACCTTGATTCTTCACCGACAACTGAACAGTAGCGCTCTGACCGGGAATAAGGGTGCCGCTTGATACGCTATAATTCGATACGAATGGATAACAAAATCCTATCGGTACTATGAAATCGGTAAGTTCACCGCTTCGGTTGAGTTCCAATGCCAATGGCGTTTGATCCGCAAGCGAGCATATACGAATCGTAAACGTTAATGTACCGGTAGCATTTGCATTAATCGTACCTGCATTTGAAGTACCGTTGATAATCGAAATTCGATTTCGGCTGCTTGTTTGGGCAAGCGCCACTTGCGCGTTAACTGCGGCACTGCTCACATTCGTCACATACACCAATAAATTCGCTTGTTCACCCGGTTCAGGAAGATGGTTGTTGCCATCAGCGAAGCTTACCGAATCAACCCGAAGAGCATTCGTTATTGCACCGGTTACATAGCGCGTAACCAACTGCGGACGGTAGTTGCCGCCGCGTACTTCAATGACTACGGTATCGTTCGTCGTCACTTGTAACGGAATATTTGCATTACCGCTTGCATCAGTCACTGCTACGCCTTGATTGCGACCAGCGGTAGCCGGTATGGTTTTTCCAACCAACACGGTTGCAATCATATTTGGTAACGGTACTCCCGCATTATTCGTTACATGAACACCTACTGTTGAGTTGCTTGCGCTTAACGTCGCAGGAAACATGACCTGCATCGAATCCGGAGCGCCTACCCAAAGTTGAAGCGACGGGTCACCAAGAATGTTATAGAAGCTGAAATATTCTTCGATAGCCGTTGGTTCCAACGGGAAACCGCGATACACTTCCAACTTTGCCCGAAGTGCCGCAAGACCAAGTTTGTCAAGGTGTTCTGTCAACCATCCTTGGACATAACCACCAAGAATAACGTTGTTATAACGTGTGCTGGTATGAAGGTGCGATGCACCAAAGAATGCCGGACCACCTTTTAGTCCGGTTGGGGATGGCGTACCCAATTTGCACCATGCCTCACCGAAACATGTACCGCCATCGAGCATTGCATATCTACCATTCTGGCAAACGATGGAAATAAATGGAGCTTGGGTGTAAACATTATTGATACCGGCTAAATCTAGAATTTGCAAACGTGGGACTAATGGCCCATTACTATCTCCCCAACCCCGGTACGTTATCAAAGAAACACCACTGTTTATCCAATACAGTAAACTATCGGTTCCGGGAATTTGTGCTGGAGGATACAGATACTCATGTGTTGTATAGCCATGCTCGCGTAATAGTTCTGCTGCGGCTTCTGTATTTTGAGTCGGAGTAATTGGTGGTGGCGCACCACCGGCAAAGTTACCGGCAAACATCAACGCTGACCGCATTTTCTGAACTGCAGTAATACCTGTCGTACCTACTACCCCGACATAAGGAGTATTCTGGTGCCGTACCGTCTTGTTCACTACGGTTGCCAATTCTACATAGCTGACAACCGAAATTCTACCAAGAAGTGCTTCCGGCCAAATATCCGCCCCATCTAACCGCACATACGGCAGGTCAGTTGGGACAACTTCAAGCGGACTCGGAATCGTGTACGTAAACGTTGGCATTTCATCCGCGGTCGTACCTTGATCCGCTTCACCAATCAGCAAGACGTATTCTATCGGTAACGTATTTGCCAACGATTGATATTCATTGAGAATAATCTGTTTGATTTGGTCTTGGGTCGATGCTGTAGTCGTATCGACAATAACATTATATCCTTCAAGACGCTTGTTCCGAACGAATAGATTGACTACTGGAACATAGTTCGTATCGACATTTGGTCGGCGCATTATCAAGTACGTTCCCGGTCGCCATAACCGTGATCGCCCCATGGAAAAATTCGCATAACCAAGTAAAGTCGTTTCGTAAATTTCATCGAATGAGCGCGTAATCGGCGAAGTAATAACTGGGCCGGTGTAGGTAGCCGTTACATTCACTGTCACTTCCGATGCGGCAACCACGCTGCCGTCGCTCATAGTCCTAACCGGAAAAATCGTTACCGGTAGAACACCGAAATCTTTAAATACTCCCGGGTCACCGACTGACACTTCCGGCATGACACCAACATTCATTGTGGATGTAGGTGTTGGAAGCTCAGGGTCAGTAGCGAGTTTCACCCTACCACCGAGTTGATCTGGTGTGTAGATTACCCGTCCACTCGAAATCGAGGTAGCACTACCACGTACCGGTGCATTAAACGGAAGAAATACCGTTAATCCACTGATGTCGGGATCGCCGAGCCGTGGTTGTGATTCCTGATTACCGCCTAACCGAAGCGAAACACCATCGGATGAATTTTGTACCGCAAAGCCGTCCAGATGTACTCGGAACGTAACATTCGTTTCCGTGCGGTTGATTACGTCGATAGTGGGCGAAGGTGCGGTCGTCGTGGCGCTATTAGAATTCGACAACCAGACTCTCCGGGGGGCTGCGATTGCTGTTACAGCAAGTAAACTGAGAGTAGCAAGAAAGATCTTTTTCATGGTAGCTTCCTCCTCAGTCAGTGTATTTCTTTCCATTAGTCTCTTCTTCTGCACTCCCTCTTCATCTTCACAATATATCACTACTATTGGGAAACACAGGTATTTGAGGAACTTGGTTTCGAATAGCAATGGAGCATCAATAGCAAC
>CAZPUW010000322.1:0-3976 GCA_964589795.1 uncultured bacterium | reverse complement strand
AGTCGCCAGTCCACCGATACATTTTCCTTGTCCATACGGTATGGATTTTCCGACCCGCGAAGAACTTATTGCTAACACCTATAATCCCGATCAATTAGCAGATTGGGTTGGCGCCGATTCGCTTCGGTATTTAAGCCATGACGGGATGTTAGCAGCGGCACCGTCGAAGAACGGTGGATATTGTTCCGCTTGTTTCGGTGGTGTTTATCCGGTGAAACTCCCGGGTGATTTCGGTGGTAAATCCGATCTTGAACAAAAATCAGGATGACATCAAATAACCGTCACCCATTAGACTGGTTTTTCCTACTTCGACCTACTTTACTTTTTCCGGTCTGCACTGTTTTCCTTGCCGGATACCGGTTCGGTTTTACTCCCATTTCATTGTTGGATTGGATTGTATTTATTCCTTCCGCTATTGCACTCGGCGGGGCGGTATATGCATTGAATGAAGCATTTGACGTCGATTCCGACCGAGCCAATGAAAAATTGCATTTTTTACAAAGTGGAATATTTACGCCGCATACAACGAAAATCTATGGAGCGATATTAGGTACTATTGGTTTGCTCGGATTGTGGTGGGTAGCTAAATCGGCGATTATTTGGATACTGCTGGGATTCGTAGTAACTGGGGTCTTATACAATTTTCCGCCATTCCGATTCAAGGATAGAGCTTCAGCGGGAATTGTTGTCGCTGTATTGGGTGGTGGGCTAAGTTTCATTTCGGGGGTATTGATCGGTAGTGGCGAGTGGAGCTTAGCGGTTCATGGGATACCGTACGTCATCGCATTCGGGGCAATCTCGCTATTGACACAATTACTCGATACTGAAGGTGATTCACGAAGTGGAAAAAAGACGGTTGCCGTTCAATATGGCATCGGAACGACTGGCATCATTGCGTGGTGGGGAGTTGCAGCGGCGACAATTATAGCATTTTTGTTGCAAGATTGGATACTCACTATTTCGGCAGGGATAACACTCTTATTCGGATTTCGCCTTCTTTTACAAGACGATACGAATTGGGGAGCGCTGACGGCAAGAGTCGCTATTTTGGTGTTGTCAATTTCAATTGGTGTGCTCTACCCGTTGTATTTGATTTCGATAATTGTATATTATTTCTTAGCAAGATGGTACTATCGAGTGCGCTTTCAGATCCATTATCCATCACTGACAGGAACCAATTGGTAAACCTATTTCGGAAATCGAAACAAGAGCGCCCTTTCATCGGCGTGGTACAGGGTATCGGCCTGCATCAATTATGGCAGGTTTCCAACCTGTTAAGTTTGTCGCGGTTGGTTATCATTGTTCCCGTATGCTTTTTTTTAATACGCGATCAGGATAACGATAAATATTTTGCCCTTGGTTTGATGGTGGTTGCATGTCTGACGGATTTTTTTGATGGGTATCTTGCACGGAAGCTAAATCAAGTTAGCGAGCTTGGAAAAATCGTGGATCCGATTGCAGACAAAATCTGTTTGTTATCAGTAGCACTTTGTTTATCTTCGCCGACTCGAACGATACGTTTTACTTATTGGTTGCTGATCGTTGCATTTTTACGCGATGTATTGATTGTAGTATGCGGGTACTGGGCATATCGGGCAAAAAATGTCATTATGACATCGAATTGGTGGGGCAAGTGGTCGACTACTGTATTTGCGGTATTGGCGCTGACAATCACGTTAGATTTACCGGATCAAAACTGGTACTTTTTCTTCATCGATCATGATGTGTTGTCTTGGATTACGTTAGTTCTATTAATCGCATCAGCATTAAGTTATTTTACGAGGTTTCTCGATATTGTCGCCGGACATCCTCAGAAACAAACGAGTTAATGATTACAGTTGGCGGGACAACGACCTACCACTACTCAATTTTGTATGATAAAATTTTATAACACACTTTCACGAAAAGTTGAAGAACTTCACCCGGTTGACCCGGACGGCAAGACGGTACGGATGTATACGTGCGGCCCGACGGTCTATAATTTTGCCCATATTGGTAATATGCGGACTTATATCTGGGAAGATTTTCTTCACCGTGCACTCGAATATGCAGGTTTCGAAGTCGAACGGGTAATGAACATCACCGACGTGGACGATAAAACGATTCGCGATGCGAGGAACACCGGCATTGATTTCTACGAATTCACGCAGAAGTACACGAAAGCATTTTTAGAAGATTTAGAAAAACTCCATATCAAACATTCGACCCACTACCCGAAGGCGACAGAGTTTGTTCCACAAATGATTGAGATGGTTAAGGAATTGGTTGATTCAGGTAATGCTTATATCGCGGATGGCTCGGTGTATTACCGCATCGATAGTTTTGCCGAATATGGAAAACTGTCGGGACGAACAAATCGCGGCGAACAGCGACACCGTATCGACGTCGATGAATACGATGAGAAGGAAGGCGTTCAGGACTTCGCATTATGGAAAGCGTGGAAACCGGAAGATGGTGATATCAAATGGGAATCGCCATGGGGAGCAGGACGTCCGGGTTGGCATATCGAATGCTCGGTGATGGCGAAGTATTATTTGGGTAACACGTTCGACATTCATTGCGGCGGTGTAGATCATATTTTTCCTCACCATGAGAATGAAATCGCACAAAGCGAAGCCGCTAACCACGTGAAGATGGCGAACATCTGGTTGCATGGGGAATGGCTTTTCGTCGATAACAAGAAGATGTCGAAGTCGTTGCATAATTATTACACGCTACGCGATTTGATCGATAAGGGTTATACCGCGCGGGCATTTCGATTCTACATGCTGACGTTCAATTACCGGATGGCGGTAAATTTTTCTTTCGATGGTTTGAACGACGCTGTGAAGCGGTTGGAAAAATTTGATGAGTTCTGGTTAGCGTTGATTCCGGCGAATGGAACGGGTACGAATGGTGTTGTTGATCAAAAGATTACCGAATATGAAACGGAATTTTCCGATTCGCTTGCCGATGATATCAACAGTGCGCGGGCATTAGCGGTAATTTCGGAAGCGTTGCGGGCATTTAATGGTTTGCGTTCGCAAGGCAATTTATCGAACGAAGAGACGGTGTTGATAAAGAAATTTTGGCAAAAAATTGATGTTGTGTTACAAATCCTAATTCCTTGGGAAGAAAGAGCTTCGCTCTCGGAGAAAGATGTCGAAGCCAGTATCCAATCTCGTATCGCAGCCCGCAATACAAAGGACTTTGCGACTGCCGACAAGATTCGTAAAGAACTTTTAGAACAAGGCATTGTTCTGGAAGACACTCCGGGAGGCACGATTTGGCGACGTAAGTGACGTCGAATCACGCCTATTTCTTGACAAATCAGTAAAATTATATTATCCTACCTTGTTGCTTTCACGCTGACGTAGCTCAGTTGGTAGAGCTCCCGACTTGTAATCGGAAGGTCGTCGGTTCAAATCCGACCGTCAGCTCCGATGCCGTCGGAGCCGACTGTGAGGGTAGCCGACTGACCGTCATCGAGCGCATGCCGACCGGATCCGACGCGATTCAGTCGGTTTTTCTTCGCAACGGTTTCGACTTGTGCTCTTTGTCACGGTGGGGTGGCCGAGCGGTTAATGGCAACAGACTGTAAATCTGTCGTGCTACGCACTACGTAGGTTCGAATCCTACCCCCACCACAGTGCGCCAGATGTGAGCACTGGTTCATATCTAACTTGTAATTATTTGCGGGAGTAGCTCAGTTGGTAGAGCATCAGCCTTCCAAGCTGAGGGTCGCGGGTTCGAGTCTCGTCTCCCGCTCACACGTATAGCGGATTTGGGTCTGCGTTGTACATGCAACGCTGACGTAGCTCAGTAGGTAGAGCACATCCTTGGTAAGGATGAGGTCACCGGTTCGATCCCGGTCGTCAGCTCGCTTTTTATTATTCAATAGACGAAAAAATAGCAGAATCCATACCCATCGAACAGGGGAGTAGACACCATGTCTAAAGCAAAATTTGAACGTAACAAGCCCCACGTGAACATCGGT
>CAZPUW010000321.1:0-3992 GCA_964589795.1 uncultured bacterium | reverse complement strand
GTTCGGATGTGAGTGGCGGTAAACCCGCGTTATGAGGCGCGATACCGGATAGGGCAGGGTCACGGTGCCACGGTGGACGCCGCTCGATGATAACAATACCGGCCTTTTCCAAACGAGTGACGGCGGCTGGAGAAGCGGACGTACGCTCAATGCGCTCTTTCAACGGTAACCAATCGGGTAACGAAGTTAAATCGTTGTAAAGTTCGGTGAAACCACGCGGGAGTTTTCCTTTCGCAGGTGGAAGTTCGGCACTACCGAGTTTGCTCCATTGTTCGAGACGAAGAGTTTTAGTTCCGGAATAATCGTTGGGCGGAAGGGCTGTCTGGATAGCGATACCGGGGGGTACGCGATAGTAGTCAGCAAACCAATGGAGGAAAGAAAGGAGTTCCGCAGGAAAAAGTGAACCGTTCGATTCGATGGAATGAATTGGTTTGAGCGGGATACCGGCGGGCGGTATGGATTCTCGCCATACCCAACCGAGTTGCGGTTTCTGGTGTCCGAAGGGAACTTTGACCGCGCAACCGAGAAGGGAGTTGTTATTACCAACCGGTGCTTTGTAATGATAGACTGTGTAAGGTGGAGTCGAGAGGGCAACTTCCCACGCAGTTTCACTCATTTCGCGTGATACTCGAAAATGACAGGGACACCTTCATACGTGAATTGCTCGCGGAATTTGCGTTCGATGAACCGCTTATAGTTGTCCGGTACCAAATCGGCGTGGGAGCAAAATATCGCGAAGCGAGGAGGTGCAACACTCGTCTGAGTTATGTACTTCACACGGATGTACTTTGCCTTGATTGCGGGTGGTGGGCGCCCTTTCCACAAAGGTTCAATCCACTTGTTCAGTGCGCTGGTCCCAATTTTCTCCCGGCGCATTTCAGCAATGTTGACTGCCTGCTCGAGCATTTTGAATACACGTTGTTTTTCGTATACGGAAATGAAACGAATGGGGACTGATTCGAAATGGGGATAGCGGTCGTAAAACTCTTTCTCGCGTTCGCGGGCAGTTCCTTTGTCTTTCTCGATGGCGTCCCATTTGTTCACGGCAACTATCATACCGATACCGTGATCCCATGCATATTTCATTATCGCATCTTCAGTTGTACCGAAACCGATAGTGGCATCGACAACAACAATTGCGACATCAGCGCCTTCGAGAGCGCGATAGGCGCGAACGAGGGTAAAGTGTTCGAGGCGTTCGGAAACTTTGGAACGGCGGCGAAGACCCGCAGTATCGGTTATGATAAGTGTTTTATTCTGAAAATTAAGTATCGAATCGACAGCATCGCGGGTCGTTCCCGCCGCATCGGCGACAAGCATACGCTCGGCGCCCAATAATAAATTTACCAACGAAGATTTACCGACGTTCGGACGACCGACAATCGCGATACGTGCATCGGAACGGGGTGGCTCGGCGAAAGCAATGTCGGGAATACGCTTACCAATTTCCTCGGTCAATTCCCAAATATTGCGGCCATGCAGTGCGGACAGCGGAAGCGGTTCACCACCACCAATTTTCATGAATGCGGAAGAATCGTATTCGAGTTGTGGATTATCTGCTTTGTTGGCAACGACGATAAATTCGAGCTTCGCTTTTAATAATTGTTTCGCGATACGCTGGTCTTCGTCGGTTGGACCAGTGGTCGCATCGACGAGTAAGATGGAAAGGGTGGCTTCTTCCGCCGCGAAGAAGGCCTGATCGCGGATGCCGGCTTCGATTTGGCCGTCTTTATCGAGAATGATACCGCCGGTATCGACGAGGTCAAACCAACGGTCTCCCCACTCGACGACGCCGTAGATGCGGTCGCGGGTCACGCCGGGCTGGTCGTCGACAATAGCGTCGCGACTATGGGTGAGACGGTTGAACAACGTCGATTTACCGACGTTGGGACGACCGAGGATTGCTACAAGAGGACGGGGCATACAACTTTCTGAAAATCAAATGAGTTATAAAAAGATAAGAGGTCGAACAAGATTACCTTCGGTGAACCATAAGGGTTTGTCCAACCTCCAAATATGAAACCGTTTTGGGCACTGTACAACTATGAGATTGGTTACGAACTCGACATTTACAAGATTTAAAGAAGGAAAAGAGCAGACTTGGAGGTCTGCGGTACCCGACGATAAGAACCGGCTGGAAGCCAGTGCTACGCGACTCACAATGACTGTATAAACTATGAGATTGCTTTGTCCGCGCAAAGCGCGTCCTCGCAATGACATGTCGGACAAGATTGTCCAACCTCCATCTTCAAAGAGACTATAGGACTATACGGAGAGCATTTTGCGGAGGAGGGGGGCAAAACTTCCGGGATAGGTTAGCACGGGCGGCGCAATGACAGCAGAGCGCATTTCTTCGAGTGACCAATCGTCGAGAAAGAGACCGTCGCCGTTGACAACATCGGGGGGAAGGACAACCAAATCACCAAGTTTGCCATGCTTCTCAAGCGCTTGCCAGATATCCTGACCGGTAAGCAGATTCGCAACAGTTACAACATCGCCCCAAAAAACATTACGAATGGAAAGGACTTCGATTTCGAGTTGAGGAACCGCGTCGACAAGAATGGGAGCGATTTTATCACGTAACCAATTACCGGATGATTTTCCGGTAAGCCACGTCCACTTTACGTTGTGGGGTAGGCGTTTTATCCAGCGAGGACGCTCGGCAATGGTGTCCAACTCGATTTTGCGCATCATACCGACACCGTTCTCGTATTGCTCGAAGTTTCCGTAATATTCGGCAGTTGGCGGCTCCACACCGGCAATACAAAACCATTCATCCGCACAAAAGATAATCGGCGCTCCCTTTTTAGCAAGCATTTCTTCGCGCCATCGCCAATGATCGCTGATTACTTTTTTCGCTTCTTCCACTGTCGGTGTTCGCAAGGGAGTAAGACCGTCACGGTACTTGGTTAGCCCTACGGGAACCAGCGATAATGAACCTTCGGCGGGAATGATATCCATTAAAGTACGGACAGAATCTTCGAGGGCATCGCCATCGTTCCATTCGGGAACGACGACAATTTGGGTGTGGATGTTCACGCCACCCTTCACCAACTTGCGCAGTTTGGGAACAACGGGATCGGGCTTGGCAAGACCAATGAGACGCTGATGTAAGTCGGAGTCGGTCGCTTGTACTGAGATGTATTGTGGTGAAAGTTTCTGCTCGATGATGCGGTCAAGTTCCGCTTCCTGTACATTGGTTAACGTGATAAAATTGCCGTGCAGGAAACTATAACGGTAGTCGTCGTCTTTTACATGCAAAGTACGGCGCATGTTTTCAGGTTGCTGATCGACAAAACAAAAAACGCATTTGTTGCGGCACTGCCGGATAGAGAGCGGCGGCAATGTGATACCCAAATCCTCTTCAGGCATTTTGGAAATCATCGCGGTATGGCGAACATTGTTGCGTAAATAGAGAATTTCGAGGTTGGGTTCCATCTCACGAAAACGGAAATCGAGTTCATCTCGAATGCGTTTGCCGTTAATCTCGAGCAAATGGTCTTCGGGGCGGAGACCGGCAAGATATGCGGGCGAATCGGGTACAACGAGATGTATCGTCAAACCCGGCTGAGTTTGAGCCCTACTCCCCGCATCCAACAAACCTTCGGCAATAACTAATGACATGAATTCCGTTTCAGTTATGTGTGCGTTAAAAAGTACGGATAACGGTAGCAATCTTCAAACTTGAAAAAATCTACCCACTACAATAGTACCATTTTACTGTGGATATGTAGTTTTGCGGAACATGTATTGCCAGAAATTATTCTCGGCGGGAATAAAGCCAAATCGTTTATACAACGGTATTACACGTTGGTTATAAGGTGTAGTTTCCAACATGATGCCGGCATTGTCCGCTTGAAAACGACTCCTTAAATATTCGAGAACCCACGTACCGATACCTTGATTACGATGGTCGGGCAAAATGTAAAATTCATCGAGAAAGACGATATTACCTGTCGCATCGTTGCTCCAGAAATTGACAAGGATGATGT
>CAZPUW010000320.1:0-3995 GCA_964589795.1 uncultured bacterium | reverse complement strand
GTATTCAGCAATAAGTTTGTTCACAATATGTGTTGCAATGCGTTGCAATTTGTAATCTAAATCGGAGGTAAAAGGACTGCTTTCACTCGTAGTCACAACTGTCTTGTACGGCCGCATGTGAAAGATTCGATTTGGTTTTACTCCCAAATTTAAATACAAATAACGTGAAAAAGCGCTAACACGCAGAAACCGTGTAAGTGGATTTGGACCAATACCCGTAGGGGCACATTCGATTATAGTATCATTGACAAAGTTAAACTTTAAAAAAAATGGTTCACTCGAATCAGTTCGATACGATTCTTTTACATCCTCGACCGTCACCGCGAAAATAAAAACTTCCGGATCGAAATTTTCAGCTGCATATCGTGCGATTTGCATATACTCAGACAAACCGGCACCCGGAACACCAAACGGATAAACGACAAGTGAATCACCGATAGAATCCTGTAAAATCGTTGCGAACTGTTTTTGGCAGGGCACGGCCAATGACTCGATATATGAATCCCCAATCACAGCAATACACGGTTTATTCCGGGTTTCTTTATGAACAAAATCTTTATCATAAAGAAATCCTTGTTCATTGACATGCCATTTTCTTCGATAGGAAGTGGCTACACCTGCAGTGTAAACACCATCGCGTATTTTGGAGGTGTCGAATGTCAGCAGTTTATAAGCAGGTTCTTGGTTAGTGAAAGGAATTTGTGATGCTGTAAAGACGGACGACCGGAACAGTATTTCGCTAAAGACAACGAAGAAACAGAAGAAAAGTAGTGTCCGTATGATAGGTTTGAGCATGTTCCTGAGTGATCGGTATAACGACAAATATACACCTTTTATTGTACGTTCGATAGCCAATCCAACTGTTTCAATTTTTCGAACACCGCATTTGCGACTATGCTATGCCCATAATTACTCCAATGATAATCTTCTCCCTCGCTAAATCGTACGTGATTGTGTTGATATTCGCGACAAAAATTATCCGTGAGGTCTAACAGTTCGCAAGGTGTTCCAATGCATGCATTTTGCAAATAACAGTAGGGTTGAATAGGTGAAGGTCGGTTATGATCACGGTATATGGCTTCACGATCCGCATCGACTACAAAAAGGATTTTTCTCGTACCTGCTAATTTTACCAGATTTCTTACAATTCTGTTCGTCACTTCCTGCGAAAAGTGTTGGTTTTTAGCTTCATTCATTACTGGAAGAGGAATAAGAGCCGGAACGTTACGGCGATAGCGAGCGAAATTTGCCAACATTAATTCTTTGTTGAGAATTATATATCGCGCGAATGCGCTGTTTCTCAGAAATCGGAGATAGGTATTGGGAGGGTAAAATATCGGAAGGCAAACTTGAATCGAATCTTGCTTGACTTCATATTGGAGCATCCGCGTTTCGTAAAAATAGTTGCGTATAGATTTTTCGATTCCTTCCTTACTGATGAACATAATGATGATTTGGGGATCGTATTTTTCACAAACATAACGCACAATCATTTCATACTCGGACAGCGGGGCGCCGGCTACACCAAAGGGGTACACAGCAAAACTATCTCCCACCAGATCCTGTAACTTGGTTGCCAAATGCGACCGGTAAGAAATTGCCAGACCTTCGATATACGAGTCGCCAATTATCGCGATACAAGATGCATTTCGTGTTTCCGGTGGCAGAAAATCGCGGGCATACATATAACCATCGTTATTAATGCGCCATTTCAATCGAAATTGAGCAAGACTTCCCGAAGTATAGAGACCATCACGCGTTTTAGTCGCATCGTAAGTGGGAATAAAATAAACCGGGTCCTGTGTACTAAAAGGCATATTCGATGCGGGTAACAGCGGTGTGCGAAACAAAATCTCGAAGAAGAGCAGAGTGATGGCGAGAAAAAAGCCGAGACGAAGTGCGAGTTTACTCATGAATCCATCTTTGCATTACATAGTTGTTATCCTAAAATAGCTCCAAATTATGTTGTGCAAAACTCGATAACTACTCGCCGGTCCACTTCGGTTTGCGTTTTTCGAGGAAAGCCGCCATTCCTTCTTTCTGGTCGTGAGAACCGAAAAGAAGATAAAAGTTTTTGCGTTCGAATTGGAGACCTTCAGTTAATGTTGTGTCAAACGCGGCATTGACCGCTTCTTTGGCGAGGCGAATAGCCAATGGTGATTTCGCGGCAATGTCGTGTGCAAGTAAAATTGTCTCCTTCAAAGTAAATTCAGGTGGTACTACTTTCGCGACCAACCCGGCGGCGAGTGCTTCCTGAGCAGTTAACGGTTTACCGGTCAACACCATCTGCATCGCACGCGCTTTACCGACAGCGCGGGTCAAGCGCTGGGTTCCGCCCGCTCCCGGCATAACACCGATACCGATCTCCGGTTGGCCGAATTTCGCAGATTCACCACACACGATTAAATCACACAACATCGCAAGTTCACAACCACCACCTAAGGCAAAGCCATTCACTGCTGCGAGCAACGGTTTCTTAATGTTTCGGATTCGCCCCCATTTTGCAAACTGATCCCGTTTCACCATATCGACTACACTGGCAGTTGCCATATCACCAATGTCGGCACCAGCGGCAAAGGCGCGGTCGTCACCGGTAAGTATGATGCAACGAATCGAATCGTCACTGTCGAGATGTTCAAGGGTCGCAATCAATTCATCCATCAACTCGAGTGAGAGCGCATTCAGCACTTTCGGACGGTTGAGTTGGATTACAGCGACTGCTTCATTTTTCGTAAGTATTAAATGTTTCAATTGTTCGTTCATCTACTCCCCTACTTTATTTATCGTGGTTCATCTCGTAACCGCAGTGCGGGCAGAAATTAGCGTTTCCGGGTACAATCATACCGCATGCCGGACATTTCTCACCGGGGGCACCCCACAAATATTCCGGCGATTCATCTTCCGCCCATTGGCGACGCACCGCTTTGTAATTCGGGAGACGCTTTTCCTTAAACGCGCGCATACCCTCAAAGATTTCGGGGTAATTGCTGTGAACACCAAGCCAATCACGCGCATGCTGGATAGTAAGACCCCACGAAAGATCACGCCAGAAATTAAGTTGTGTCTTAGTATAGCGGGTAACGTTGGGAAGACGTTGCAACAGTTTTTTCGCCATCCGGGCAACGGCTTCATCAAGTTGAGCACGCGGTACAACCTCGTTGATAAGGCCCCAATCGAGCGCTTTCTGCGCAGAGAGCTCTTCGCACAAAAAGAGAATCTCGCGGGCGCGACGATCACCGACAATTAGCGGAAGCCATTGTGTAGCACCACCGGCGGGAACACTTCCGCGTGCCGGGCCAACTTGACGGATGTAGATGTCATCTGCGGCAACAGCAAAATCGCAAGCGATGTTAAATTCGTTTCCACCACCAACCACCATACCGTTAAGCCGGGCAATGGTCGGTTTGCCTATGTTTTTCAGGCGTTCGTGCGCTTCGATGAACGCATTCATCCACTTCCAATAATCGCGTGGCCGTTTGAGAAACTCGTCCGATTGTTCATCCAAATCCGCGCCGGTACAAAATGCCTTATCGCCCGCACCGGTCAACACCATAACTCCGATGGCATCATCCCAACTAACGTCTTCGAATGCGACCGCCATTTCGCGCAAGGTGGGCCAATTCAGGGCATTATACACTTTTGGGCGATTAAGCGTTACCGTTGCAACACCGTCCATCTTGGTGTAAAGAATTGATTCGAAACCGAAAGAAGCCGGGTCTTTACCTACATAACGGCGCTCGCTCACGAGTGTACCTCCGCGTGACCCGTGGTGACAACAAAACCGGTTGCAAATGACATCGCATCGGTACCGCACGCCATCATTTCCGAGGACTTGAGCGCGGCTTTCAGGGCATCTATCGTCGGAAAACAGGTTTCCGAATATGCCCAATATTGGCTTTCACCAATAAGATTTTTATCGATGATATTCAGGTGCACGTCCGTGCAACCGGGAAGCTTGCGCAACAACAGTTCGTGTCCTGTTAAAAATCGAGCGA
>CAZPUW010000319.1:0-4001 GCA_964589795.1 uncultured bacterium | reverse complement strand
TGGGGTGATGATTATGAAGAAGGACTTATCAGTGATGGAAGTGGGGGTGTTTACATAAATGGCGAAACAACAGATTCAAGTTATCCCCATAATCATAGTTTTGGTCCGTTGGGGGGCCAAACCGATTGTTTCGTTACGCATTTAAATAGAAACGGTTCGCAGATTCTTAATAGTGTTTTGTTCGGTGGTGCGGGAGATGATCAAACAAGAGGGATTGACCTTGATGGAAGTGGTGGTGTTATTGTCACTGGTTACACCGGAAGTACGAATTTCCCGATAACAAATACAGCTTATAATACATCGAATAACGGCCAAAATGATTGTTTTGTTACGCGCTTTAACAGCACTGGTTCGCAAATGGTTTATAGCACGTATATCGGTGGTTCAATGGTTGAATGGGGGGTAGGCGTTATCAATGATGGTAGTGGTGGTGCTATCGTTACCGGTTGGACAAATAGTGCGAATTTCCCAACGACATCTGGCGCTTTTGATACAGTATATACTGGCGGTGTAGAGAATGGAGACTGTTTTATTACACACTTGAATAGTAGTGGAACACAGTTAGTCTACAGTACCCTTCTTGGTGGCTCAAATGTAGACGTCGGAAGAATCCTAACTAGTGATGGTGGTGGAGGTGTGATAGTTATGGGAATGACGAACAGCACCGATTTCCCGATTACTACCGGTTCTTACGATACTGTTTATGGAGGGGGTACTTATGATTATTTCATAACTCGTTTAAATAGTTCGGGAAGCGAACTCGTATACAGTACCTATCTTGGTGGTTCGGGAGATGAGGGAGGAGGCGCACAATGCCTTATCAATGATGGTAACGGCGGTGTAATTCCACCGGTGGTACAAATAGTACCAACTTTCCGACAACGAATGGTGCGTTTAACACAAGTAACAATGGTGGTCGAGATTGTCTTATTACTCATTTGGATAGTTCGGGTACTCATCTTCTTTACAGCACCTATTTGGGCGGTTCGGGAATCGATTATGGTGAAAGCTTAATTAGCGATTCGAGCGGTAACGTTTTCGTCGTAGGTTGTACCTCTTCTAATAACTTTCCCACTACTCCTGGTTCTTTTGATACATCTTTTAATGGTGGTGGTCAATATCCCTACGACTGCTTTGTCACCAAATTCAGTTTGGTTGCTGATACTTCTTCCATTATTTCAGAACGAATTGAAATGCCTCTTCAATTTACGCTAAAACAAAACTACCCTAATCCCTTCAATTCTTCCACCACCATTACCTATTCCCTTCCCAAATCTACCGCCGCAAAATTAGAGCTCTTCGATTTATTGGGGAGAAGAATTTCAACTCTTGTCAACACACCGCAGAATGCGGGAGTACATCATGTTCGATTCGATGGGAAGAATTTCGCATCGGGTGAGTACTTCTATCGTCTTTCCACCACTAACTTCACCCAAACCCGCAAAATGATTCTTCTTAAGTAGTTTCTTTATCATTTCATTTTCTTTTCCCGTCCCCCGTTACCTGTTGCCCGCTATGCCCGTGGCGCTGCCACCCGCTGTTTGCCATCTCCTACCCATTCTTCGTATATTTGTCAGCCGCTGGATCATTTAGATGCTCGCAGAGCGGCGCCGGGGTCTGATTTGTTTCATTTGATCGCCCGGTGGTCATCTCCAACTCACCTCAACTTACGCTTTCGAGTGTGCGCTGGGCGCTTCGACCGCCTATCCCGGCTGACCTACGGTAAAAATTTGTGCATGCTAACCGGTATTTACCGCCATGCACGTTCCTAAACCTTGGAGTAGAAATGAGTAAGTTATTCGATAAACTCGCAAGCCAACTGCCCGGTCTGCGCGCTGAAATGAAAGAATTCAACGCCAAATACGGACAAGCGAAAGTCGACGAAGTAAAAGCCGAACAAATTTACGGGGGGATGCGCGGTATCAAGTCGCTTATCTGCGACACGTCCGAAGTCGATCCCGGCTACGGTTTGATTATCCGCGAACACAAATTGGAAGAATTGGGCGAGAAGCTTCCGGAAGAAATTTTCTGGTTAATGCTGACCGGTGAATTCCCGAATGCCGCCGAACTTGCCGACCTGCAAGCCGACCTCAAAGCCCGCGCGAAAGTACCGAACTACGTTTGGAAAATCCTCGACCAATTCGAAGAAAAAGACGACCACCACCCGATGGCGATGCTTGATTGCGCCATTCTCGCGATGGAAAAAGAATCGAAATTCCGCGCCGCTTACGACAAGGGCGTTCCCAAGACCGATTACTGGAAATATGCGCTCGAAGACGTCCTCGACATTATGGCGACCGTCGGCGAAATCTCCGCATGGATTTATCGCAAGAAATATGGTAAAGGTCCGAAAATCGCCTCGAACCCGAAACTTGATTGGGCATCTGACTATGCACACATGATGGGTTTCAACGATCCGAAATTCGACAAGCTCATGCAATTATACATGGTGCTTCATTGCGACCACGAGAGTGGAAACGTCTCCGCACATACGAGTCACCTCGTCGCCAGCGCTTTGTCCGATCCGTACTATGCAATCAGCGCCGGTCTCAACGGTCTTGCTGGTCCGCTTCACGGTTTGGCGAATCAGGAATGCCTCGCGTGGGTACTCAGTATCAATGAAAAATTCGGCGGAACCCCGACGAAGGAAGCATTGCAGAAGGAAGCCACCGAGACCCTCAGTTCCGGTCGCGTTATTCCCGGTTACGGTCATGCGGTGCTTCGCGTGGTCGATCCACGCTTCAAGATGTTCAAGGAATTCGGTCACAAGAATTGCCCGGACGACGACGTATTCAAGACTGTCGCGTTGACGTTCGATACCGTTCCCGATATTCTAAAGACCATCCAGAAGATTAAAGACCCATGGCCAAACGTAGACGCCGCAAGCGGTTCGTTACTGTACCACTACGGTCTCCGCGAATTCTCGTACTACACTGTTCTGTTCTCCGTATCCCGCGTTCTCGGTATGGGTGCACAGATGGTGTTGGCACGCGCAATGGGCGCTCCGATTGAACGTCCGAAGTCCGTTACCACCAAGTGGCTCATGGCCGCCGCGAAGAAAGCTTCCGGCGAATAAGAGTACACGTCATTGCGAAGTCACCACAGGTGACCGAAGCAATCTCATAGTTAGAAATAGGAGGTTGGACAATCTTGTCCGACCTCCTTTTTTGTTATCTTTAACTAACTTAACAACTTTCTGACAACTCAAATCGCAAAACATATTATTTTCCTCTCAAACAGGAGGAATGGTACATGGAAAAGCTAATCGGTTGGTTTCATAAGTACCTCACACAAGTATCTATTCGGTTAATCTTACTTGCAGCAATGGTCATCACGTTAGTGTTTTACACATTGTTGATGATAATGAGACCGGTTTTTCGTGAATCACTGGGGACGGATAATGTTATAAGGTCAGAAGAATGTGCTACTGTTTTGAACGACCGCGCTATTTCAGTTTTCGAACCTCACGTCGCGCAATTGGATATCCCCCGGATTGATATCACTAACAACGGAATGCGTGTCTACTTACAGCTATTAAAAAACTTGCCTTACGTTGCCGTGGCATACTGGTTGACACCAAATGAAATTAAAATGTCCATCCCTCCGGCAAATAATCGTAAATGGCTTTGTGATTCGCTTTGGAAACAAAAAAATCTATTTATATACAAAAGGACGAATGAAGGGAATCCTATTGATCGGGTTGGGTTTCGATGTTTTCGTGCAGAAGGTCAATCGAGATGTTTTATGTGCCTCGCGTTTGATACATTGGGTACGCGAACCGCATTTCAACCGCCATTACGCACTACCAAGGAAAATTTCGGAACATTTATCGTCATCGAATTCGATCATGATTCCATACAACAAGCGATAAAACAAAAAATGGATTTTGCGATAAAGCACGAAGACTTTTTTGGGATCTGGACATTTGAACACGTACAACGCGGATTCGGTATTTTAAATCTGCGCGATTCAACCGATACCCTTTGGTGGTATGGTACACG
>CAZPUW010000318.1:0-4005 GCA_964589795.1 uncultured bacterium | reverse complement strand
CGCCCCTACTGTCGAAGGACAATTCACCGTCTAAACCATCGCAGGACATGCGGATTTGGGAAGGATCGGCTCCGGGTTGGACGACAAAATCGAATTCAAGTTTCCCATTTTCTTCATACCATTCGATATCGATTCCATCCCACACATCGCGATAAACAATGTTTGTGTAGTTCCGGCAATTTGGTGCCCACTTGGTAGAGTCGTTGCCGAGGAAATAGTTGTTGTGCCAAGGAAGCTCGTTGTAGGGCTCGATGGATTGTGGCGATGCCAGTGTAGGGGTCGCATTTATGCGACCCGCGGGCGCAATCAATTGCGCCCCTACATTGCTCGTCGCGAGAAATTTAAATTTCAAAGCATGGCTTTTCATCGGGTATCGTGCCGGATGTTTTTGCATGCAGACCGGGAGGTCTGCGGTACCCGGAACCGGCAGCGCCGGCTGCGTTTTATCCTCGATACAAGTCAGTAGTGTCACTCCATCCCGTTCGAGAAACCACGTCATGCCGTTACGGGCATTACATTTATAGAGGACGCGAGTATCCCATTGGCCTTTGTTCTCCGTGAAGGAGAACGGTGAATGGCGGATAGTGGATGGTGGATGGACAGAAGAAAGGGGTTGGGGGTTAGGGGTTGGGGAATGGGGAAAAGAAAATGATAAAGAAACCGATACAAGAAGAAAGGTGAATACGGAAAGAAGAAATTTGCGGGAAAACATGAGCACCTCGGAAACAAGGCAAGTCGTAATTGTTGTTATAAAATAGGTGAGTAATCGCTGTCGTACAATGTAATGTGCACCAATCAGAACTTTTTTTGCGTAATCCTCGTATTTACTATCTAAGTCACCTTCACTATCTCAACCCAATAGGAGCGTTATGCCGACGACTAAAGAAGATTTACAAAACCTGACCCTGCTTGGTTCGAATGAAACACCGACCGGAAAAATTGAGGTATTTCCCAATCATGCCGGTAATCGCCTCTCTATTAAATTGCTCTGCACTGAATTTACTTCGCGCTGTCCGCTGACGAATCAACCCGACTTCGCTGAAATCGAAATCGAATATGAACCTGACCAATGGGTCGCGGAGACAAAATCAGTCAAATTATTGTTGGAGCAATACCGCGAAGTGGGAGTTTTTTATGAACATCTCGTGGTCGATTTGGGTGAGAAATTCGTCGAATATGTCCATCCCCACTCCGCAACAGTAGTAGCGAAATTCAATGTGCGTGGTGGTATCGGGGTGACGGCGGCGTATCGGCATGGTGGGGAAAAGAAATAGAAAAGGTCGCCACGTCCTTACGCGACCACAAGGTTGGTCGCTTCAGTCCTCGCGAATCAAGAAGGACAGGCAAGAGTGCCTGTCCTACGAAAAGAAATTTAATGTGTGCACGCCTGGAGACGTGCACTACTGAAAAGAAACAAGAAAAAGGTCGCCACGTCCTTCCGCGACCACAAGGTTGGTCGCTTCAGTCCTCGCGAATCAAGACGAATGCCTGTCCTACGGTTGGCGTTTACGGCGTCTGCGCAGTATCCGCGCCCGTTCGGCGATTGCTTCCCGACGGATGTTTGCTACCTTGTGTCCGGCAATCAACCGGTTCTGAATTATCCGTGTTGCGCGTCCCAACTCATCATCCGGTACCAACAGCACAATCCGTTCTCCGGGCCAATTCGCCACACTTCCCATTAAACCGTAGCTTCCCCGTAGTGAACCCTTGCGCAGGACGGCAATGCCTTCACTCTCGAGTAATTGCTTCAACAATTCTGCATCAAGGTCATTCGGGCATTCAGTAAGAAATGTCCACTCTGAATTGGTGGGTGGCGGTTCTTCGGGAATCGGTAACGGACCCGGCTCCAGCGGTTTCCCGCAGTCCGCGCAGGTCGTCATCCCTTCTTCGTATTCAGCTTGGCACGCTATACAGTGTGGCATTGTTCCTTCTATTTCTAAATAATACGAAAGCGGGACACTCTCGGTATCCCGCTATTCGCTTTGTGTACGCGTAAGGTGGCTTATTTAAAGAAATCGGGTAACCAATAAAACATCGTACCGATACGGGTGACCATGAATTGAATGAATTCGGATTCGGTCAACCACTTGTATGCGCCCGGTACGGCTATCATATATGCCGCAATCATCCCGCCGAAGAGATAAATTCCCATCACCCAGAGACCCATCCGGCGCCAGCGCCCGGCATCCGTCATACCGAATTCAAAAAAGAATGCTTGGATACGGCGGTCGTCAAATTCTTCGAGTTCCACCCAAAACGGGAACATTGCAATAAAGATTCCCATCAAAAGTATGCCAAACAGCGTTCCCCAGAACGGATAGAAGAAACCAAGATACATCGTGTGGGGGATAGTCATGTGGATCTTTGGGAAATACTCGTAACGGCCCCAATCGGCACTCCATAACGAAACTGCGATTGCGATTATCACGGAAAGATTGATTCCGATGCGGAACCGGCGTACCGTCAGCGGTGCGCGTTTGAGCGTTTCTTTTTCGGCGATACGCATGGTAAAGGCGTTTGCTTTCATTACCATATCCATAATCAAACCGGTAAAGAAAACGTGGCCGAAGAAGAGAAACATGTGGTCGTCGAAGAGGTGCGCGGCGATACCTTTGGAGAATACTACGCCGAACATGGCATAGAATATCCAGAAGAAGAGCCCGACGATGCTCCAAAAGACCCAGCCATTGCGTTCCGCCATGACTTGGGTAGCGAACCGGAGATCGGTGGTGAGCGGAATACGACGCACAGGGGCGCCGCATGACGGACAAGTAATCACCGTCAGACGTTCGGGAACAGAACCTTTGCATTTGGGGCAGCGCATAGGGGCAAGTCCTTTAGTTGGAGTAAACCCGGAAACCGGGAAAATCAATTTTCAAGGTACGGAGTTCTTGTCGTAAATTCAACCAGTAAAGGAATGGAACTATGGCAAAAACGGCTTTATTGGTTGGAATATCAGGGCTGGGGCGGGCTTTGCACCACGCTCTCGCCCCGCTTGGCTACACCGATGCCATCATCACCTACCAACAGGATAGGGTATCGGCGGAAAAATGGGCGCAGGAAGCAAAACAACTCCACATCGAAACCAAAGTGGTTCAACTCGATTCAACTGATTCAGGTGCCGTCCAGCGTCTCATCGATTCAATTGATAGGTTGGATGCTGTTGTAGCGATGCAAGGTAAGTTTATCATGAAACCTCCGTTGGAGTACACCGACGAGGAACTACTTGCGACCTTCGCATCCAACTACTTCGCTAACTATAACCTTGCTAAATCCGCGATGCCAAAGCTTCGGGAGACAAAAGGGTCGTTTATTGTGTTTGGTGTGGCTCATGCCGATCAGTTGCACAGTCAACCGATGACAACGGTGTATGCCGCATCTAAGACGGCGTTACTGGTTTTGATGCGTTCACTCGCACGGTCGGAAGCGAAACACGGTGTTCGAATCAATATGATTTCACCGGGATTGATGCAATCCGGGAAATTGACTATAGAGCAAGAAAAAGAGAACAGTAAATCGGTACCGATGGGACGGAGCGGGACACCGGAAGATGTCGCCGGTGCAGTAAAATACCTGTTATCGGATGAAGCACAATACGTGACGGGAACGAATATCATTCTGTCCGGTGGCTGGGCGATTTAATCCGTATACTATCAAAAAAAATAGCTTGAATTTCGAAATGGAATGGAGTTTGGATGTCATTACGTTGGGATAAAGACGAACGGATGGGGATACCACCGGCGGGGGTTGGATTGGCGAGTGAGCGGCTCACGGCACTGATGGCGCGACTGCGTGCGGATGATGGGTGTCCGTGGGACAGGTCGATGGATCACCGGTCGTTGCGACCCTACTTGTTGGAAGAAACGTACGAAGTACTCGAAGCGCTCGATGATAATGATGATGCCGAATTAAAAAAAGAGTTGGGTGATTTGTTGTTGCAGGTCGTGTTTCATTGCCGCCTTGCCGAAGAAGAGGGGCGCTTTACTTTTACCGATGTAACGAATG
>CAZPUW010000317.1:0-4010 GCA_964589795.1 uncultured bacterium | reverse complement strand
GTGGGGTATCCCGCTCGGCACCCGCACGAATAATGAAGCGGAATACCTTGGGTTAATTTTCGCGCTTGAATGGTTACAACACAATCCCGGCCCGGCGATTATCTATTCCGACAGCAAACTATTGGTCGAACAAGTTTCGGGACGCTGGAAAGTAAAAGCTGAAAATCTTCAATTACTGAACGTCGAAGCCAAAACATTACTTCGTACACTCCCCGCGGTGAAAATGATAGCCGTACCCCGCGAACAAAACCGCGAAGCCGACCGGATGGGAAATCTCGCTCTCGATAAAAATGAAATCATTTCCGATGACGAGTTTCGTCCGGTAATCGACGAAATTCTCAAGTCAATTCCCAAAGAGTATACGTTATTTTAATTGTGATGACCGCCACTTTCATGATGAATTGTGGCGTTTTATTTGTACATTGAAAAAGCTTCGCAACAGCGATACCTATTGGGAGAACCAGACGGTCGCGTCAGCCAACCGGCTGATGAGGAACGTCCGACCACCGGTGGACAGGGCGCCCGGTAACGCCGGGGCAGGGAAACCTGACGGAATAGGGCAACAGAAAGATACCGTCAACCGCAAGGTTGATAAGGGTGAAATGGTGGGGTAAGAGCCCACCGCTCGACCGGTAACGGTTCGGGGCAAGGCAACCCCCACCCGGTGCAACATCAAGTCGAATGTCGCCTCTCGGAGGCGAGTGCGTCCACCACTTTGGACTGCGTCCAAACATTCAGGTAGATGGCTACAGACGTGAGGAAACTCGCGCCGCAGAGGAATGATCGTCCACGACAGAAGTCGGCGTATCGGTTCTCCCATTTGTATCGAATTTCTAAAGAAGTCGGTTTATGCTTGACGGAGAGCACAATTTCCGCTAATATTGACCGCATGAGCAAGACGTTTGTATACGAAGTCGGTTGCCTGAGTTTGAAGCACAATTTCTGAAAACCAACGGGAGTGTACATGACGGCAAGAAGGTGGGAATATTCAGCAAGACTGGCGGACAGTATGGTCGCCGAGTTGGCGGAATCGCTTCACCTCTCTCCCGTAGTTGCCAGTCTTCTTCTTCAACGCGAAATTTGTACCGCCGAAGGTGCGAATTCTTTCTTTTATCCTCTACCCACTGCAATACACGATCCCTTTTTATTTACCGGAATGGATATCGCCGTCGCGCGCATTCTGCTTGCCCGCGACCGCAAAGAACGCATCGCAATTTATGGCGATAACGACGTCGATGGATTAACTGCAATCGCACTGTTGACGCGTTATTTCGTTTCACTCGGAATCGATGTCACCCCTTACATTCCACAACGCTCCGATACTTCGTACGGCCTTCACGAAGAAGGTATCGACGAACTAAAACGCATCGGCATCAAACTTATCGTCACTGTCGATGTCGGCACGACAGCGATAAATGCATCACGCCATGCGAAATTCGCCGAAGTTGATTTGATTATCACCGACCATCATGAACCCGGTCCGGTACTTCCCGAAGCGCTTGCCGTGCTCAATCCGAAATTACCCGGCAGTACCTATCCTTTCCGTGAACTGTCCGGTTGTGCGATGGCATTCAAACTTGCACAAGCCGTCGAAATCAAACTGCACGGCGAAGAAGCGACGTTCCCGTTTTTAGAATTAGTTGCACTCGGAACCGTCGCGGACATCGTCCCCTTGGTTGAAGAGAATCGCGCACTCCTTTCGCTTGGTCTTGCCGCCTTCAAAGAGACTTCGATTGCCGGATTGACTGCGTTGTGTGAACTTGCCGGTGTAGATATGACTGCGGTCGGGGTCGATGATTTATTGATGACACTATCACCGCGAATCAATGCCGCGTCGCGAATGGGAAATCCTTACCGTGCGCTTCAGCTTCTTTTATGCGATCAAGCGCAGGAAGCGGGACAACTTGCTGTCGCCATAGAACAGGATAATTTCAAACGCCGCGTAATGGATGATACCATGATGCGCGATGCCATCGAAACTTTGCATCAGCAATTCATTCCCGATTCTGATGCGGCGATTGTGCTGGCAAAACCCGGCTGGCATCTTGGCGTAATTGGTATTCTCGCTTCACGTATCGCAGAAATGTACCACCGTCCCACCGTCGTACTTGCCGTCGAAAATGGCTTGGGACGTGGCTCGGCACGTACCGTGAATGGAATCGATATTCATGCCGCATTGACCGCATGCAAGGATAATCTTGTCCAATACGGCGGACATCGTTGTGCCGCGGGATTGACGATTGCCGAAGATGAGATACCGGCATTCACCGAACGGTTCAAGAAATTTGTCGCGGACGCCGTCTCAGAAGATCAATTAAAACCAAAATTGATGATTGATGCCGAATTACCGCTCGATCAAATCGACTATTCGCTCTATCGCGAATTGCAGTTGCTCTCACCATTCGGTCCCGGTAATCCAAAGCCGGCATTTTTCGCGGGGAAAGTTGAAGTTGTCGGAAATACAAAAGTTGTCGGACAAAAACATTTGCGATTTAAAATCAGACAGCGAAACAAAGTATTCAGCGCAATCGCACTTGGGATGGCTGACCGCTACCACGAACTGAACGGCAACCGCTCCATAATCGACGTCTGCTTCGGTGTCGACCATTCCGCGAACAATTGGGATAATCCCATTCACTTGCGTGTATTCGATTTCCGCCCCACCAAGCCGTAAGGCGGGGAACGGGTAACAGGCAACGGGCAAACGGAGCTGGTAAGGTCATTGCGAGGCGCGTAGCACCAGAGCAATCTCATAGTAGCCACAACGCTTTATTTCGTAGGACAGACATTCTTGTCTGTCCATTTCTGTTTTATCCTGTATCTTTTATCTTGTATCTGTATCTTTCCCGTCCCCTGACCCCCATCCCCATTTTTCCCCGTTTCCTGTTGCCTCTTACCCGTTCCCTTCTTACTATATCAGTATGCTTCCACCAACCGAACGTTTTTCTTCGCGTGTTGAATATTATCGCCTATACCGTCCCCACTATCCGGTAGAGTTTATCGAATTACTCCGCAAAGAAATTGGATTGGACCCATCGTGGATTGTTGCCGACATCGGGAGCGGTACGGGATTCTCATCCGAACGATTTCTCGAAAACGGGAATGAAGTGTATGGCATCGAACCGAATGCGGAGATGCGGAAAGCGGGGGAGGAGTACCTAAAGGACTTTCCGAATTTTCATTCGGTGGATGGAGCGGCGGAATTCACGAAGCTTCAGAAGGAGAGCGTTGACTTGGCATTTGCGGGGTCGGCGTTTCATTGGTTCAATGTCGAAGATGCGCGTACCGAATTTCATCGCATTCTGAAACCGGAGGGCATCGTTGCCATCGGCAGGATTGGCGGGATGAACCAGATGATTCGCGAATTGATGCGTTCCTACCGCATTGAAGCGGAACCCCCCGAATACAGCCACGACCCTTCGAAATATGACCGCTTCTTTGGTAAAGGGAACTACCGCGAATTGGATTTCATCCACACTCAGATTCTCGATTGGAACGCACTGCATGGACGAATACTCTCGATGTCATATTCGCCGCTACCGGGGCATCCGCTCTATCATCTGATGGTTCAGGATCTGCGCAAACTATTCGAAGAACTCCAACGCGATGGTGTCATGACGATTGAGATGAGAGCGAAGGTGTGTGTGGGGAAATAGAATGATAATTCGGCAAGTTTAATTTGTAAGGGTGCCGCTTAGCTGCACCCCTACTAATTTCGTAATGCAATAGCAGAATTGCGTGAACTGTTCGATGAAATGCAACAAGACGGCAAAATCACCGTGATGTATGATGCGAAGGTTTTTGTGCGGAAGTGGTTATTTATTCGCCTAGATTTCATTGTCACTAATCTCGATCGGTGAATTGTTACTTTTTACCGCTTCTGGTCCAGAGAGCTTACGTTTTGGCGGAAGTTGAATTTGATGTCCACAAGAATTGCATCGTAATCTTCGGTTGAAATGATCGCCTTCATGGCGCCTCCCGCCTTTCTTACTTATATGATGCGCAATGCA
>CAZPUW010000316.1:0-4021 GCA_964589795.1 uncultured bacterium | reverse complement strand
ATCGCGTCGTTATTTATTTACCGTTTTTTTAAGATGAAATCGCGGTACAATCCCACCGTCAGCAATCCTACCAGAACAATTGCTCCGATTTCTTCAGTGGTCGCCATCGATTCTGGTTGAACCAATAACAATCTTGGCGTAAACCATTCGCTGTATTGCGAATAAATCGCATCCAGTACCATCCCGCAAAATACCGCTACCCCGGTGACCACTATCAATTGTATCGCCAATCCCTGCGCTCCCAATAATTTCCGAACGGCGGCAAAGCTCGTAACATTTGTAGCAGGTCCGACCAACATAAATGTCAATATCGGCCCCGGTGCCACCCCCGCGGCAAGTAGTCCCGCCGCAAGCGGTGTACTCGCCGTCGAACAGATATAAAGCGGTAATCCTATCAATATTGCCGCCACATATACCGGAAACCCATGCCCGTAAGTCGCCAGTGACGCCGGTGGAAACACCATCGTAATCACCGCCGCCATCAATATTCCCGGTAAAAGGTATCGTGCCAAATCAGTCGGTTGTTCAATAAAAGCATACTTGAGTGCATCGACCACTTTTTCCCGGAAAGTACCATCCGGTTTCTGTTCGGTATGGTCATGGCAATCGTCGCAACAGTCGTCGTCCTTACTTTCGTCTGTTCCGTTAGCCGCTTGCTGTGAATGATAATCTGTGGCATCTTTAGGTTGTAGCATTCCCGCGGTCATTGCGGTCAAAATTGCGGCAATGGGTCTGACGATAGCCCAGATCGGCCCAAGTAACGCCCACGAAAGGGTAATCGCATCCGCACCGGTCTCCGGGGCCGAAATCAGAAACCCTGCTGTCGGGCCCCGACCCGCTCCTCCGTCACGAAGGGCTTTCGCCACCGGTAGCACGGAACAAGAGCAAAGGGGTATGGGTGCACCTAATAGAACAGCCGAAAGTGTCGGTCGAAATCCGTTACCGCGCAAATACTTGGCAAGCGACATTGCGGGAATCAAAACATGAAGAACACCGGCTATTGTAAAACCAAACAATAACCAGATGCCCGCTTCAAGCAGGATAGTCCAACAAGTTTCGAAAAATGAAATGACCAATACCAAGTTTTACTCACATGGAAATAAGATGATAAGTGTACGAATAAATGATGGACTTTCCCACTCGACACGGGTCGTCTCCCCCTTACGAAACGTGATGGCAATCTGTCTCGTTCTCCTCCCTGCTCTACTATGGGCACAAGTTAAGCCAACGCTGATTTGGGTCACTGAGAGCGATACCCTTGATTTCGGTTCTAAAATCGCCGGATTGCTATACCGCCAAGACATCACGATCCGAAATCTTGGAACCGAAGCACGAACAATCGACGAATGGCAGGCCGCATGCCCGTGCCTTCAGGTAATCGGTATGCCTCATAAAATTGACGCCGGTGAAGCCGTACGGATGTCGATTTCATTGAAAACCGAAGCAATTGACCGTAACTATTACGGCTCAAGTGTTTACCTCCTGACTGACGATCCTGTACGCCCCATCCTGCGCATACCGGTAAAAGTCGTCTGGACGGATGAAATGGGTTCGGTCTCACCGCCACCCCAACCCACACCAGATATGCTTCCCGGTCAGGAACCCAATAATCCGTCACAAGCGCCGCTTACACCGATTCCTTCCGATGAGCAACAGGAGCAGGATCGTGAGCGTACTGCGAAAAACTTGAGCTCCGATCCCCACCTTGACAGTTTGTTGCAAACACTGCCGGATTCACTTCGGGATTCTTTTCGTGAAGCGTTGAGTGCATATACCCAGCGTGCTTTTAACAGCGGCGCAACTAACACACCGAATGAACAACAACCGATGAGTCCGTCGATACCTGACTCGAGTCCGGTAATTACCAGAAGTCAGGATACTCTCATCGACCGCCCCGGTGAACTTACTGAACGCATGTTCGATTCACTTTCCGCTGTCATGCGGGGTGAAACATGGATACCACCCGAAGCGACAAGTTCCGATTGGCGAATCCGAACTCACCAACCGTTGGTACTTCAATTGTTCCATTCGATGTCCTGCCGGGTATGCGAAAAAGCGACGCAAAAAATCGAATTGATTGTTCACAGTTACGGTGGTAGGGTTATGCTACGGCATTACTATACCGACAACGATACCGGTCTTGCGCGATATATCGAGGTGCAACAGAAGCGTAAAGTTCGCGGTGACCCGTTCCTGCTTACTGTTGGGAACTTGAATTTTAGAACCTTCTCGTCGCTCGACACATTAAAAGGGTCGATTGATTCCGTCTTGACGACCGATTTTACCGAAGACACCACTACCGCAAACGCCATCGACGTTATCCGCTCCAAACTTCGTAATGTGACTTTTTGGACATTAATTGGTGCCGGTTTGTTGGATGGCGTCAACCCCTGCGCGTTTGCTACCTTGATTTTTTTCATAACGATGATAATGTATGTCGGTGGTAGGAAAAAAGATGTGGTGTTGGTCGGAACGCTATTTTCGGTCACTGTATTTATAACCTATCTCCTATTGGGAATTGGTGCGTTCGGAATCCTTACCGAACTGGCGGCATACCGCTTTATCGCTGCGGCGATTTATATAATAACTGCTGTGATTGTGTTGGTTCTCGCCTTAATGACCCTGCGCGATTTGTGGTCGTACATGAATGGCGCACCCCCGACCGACGCGATATTGCAACTACCGCTCAATATGAAACGCCGTATCCATACCGTAATGCGCGACCACCTGAAACCCGGCAAACTGGCACTCGGAGCAATCGTAATCGGATTTCTCGTTACGCTTTTTGAATCAATTTGCACCGGTCAGGTTTACTTACCGACAATTGTTATGTTGTTGCGTGACCCCGAGTTGAGTGGACAGGCGTGGATATATCTGGTGTTGTATAATGTTTTGTTTACCGCACCGTTGCTTATCGTATTCTGGCTTGCGTACAATGGGGTTACATCAAAAGCCATTGGCGACTGGAGCAAACGCAATTACGGTTGGATTAAATTTGCGTTGTTGCTTCTGTTTATTGCGCTGTTTGTGTTGATGATGAAAGAGATAATCTTATAGATTTTGTACTGTTGTTACCGTATTGGTAGGTAAAGTAAAGAAAGGCAAGAAACTATGAACCGCACCATACAAACTGTTGTCTGCTTTTTGCTGTTCCTTACCTTATATGGTTTAGCAAATGCCGTTACGAACGACCGTTGCTGGGTCTTTCTTCGCGAACCCCAGCTTTCACCGCAACAGTTGCGAGTCGCCTTGCAACAAGCCCAAGCCACTCTCAAGTCGCGTTGTCTTGCCCGCCGCGCCAAAGTACGCGCCCCCGATCAATTAGCCGACGAGTTCGATTTACCGCTCAATCAAGCTGCACTCGATTCTATCACAACACACGGTTTCCAAATTGTCGTGAAATCGAAAATGCTCCGCGCTGTGAGTGTTCGTGGTAGTTATGATCAGGTTAAAGTTCTCGAAGGTCTCTCGTTTGTCGATAGGGTAACGCCGCTCCCCCGAAAAATGGTTGAGACATTCAGTGAAAAACCAACATCGCAATCGAACATACCAACTCGTCCGCTGCCCATTAAACAGAACCCGCGCGTCACTGACTGGACGCCCGCCGATTATGGCATCACATATTATCAATTACAAATGCTGGATATACCTGCTGCGCATAATCGCGGATTTAAAGGTGATAGTGTTCTTCTCGGTATGAATGATGCCGGATACAACCGTATCTGTCGGTCATACACGCCGAACGATCCAAATTCCTATAACATTGTATTCGATAGTCTTCGCTTAATTGCTACCCATGATTTTCTCAACGGGGACTCCTTTGTAACTGACAACGGCGACAATGGCAGTGGTAGCCACGGTACACAAACCTTAAGTTGTATTGCCGGCTTTAAGGATAGTCTGTATATCGGTGCCGCACCCTATGTTTCAGTTACCCTTGCAAAAACAGAGCAAGCCGAGGGTTCTGATTTCCCCGCTGAAGAAGATTATTGGGTTGCCGGTTTGGAGTGGCATGAAAACT
>CAZPUW010000315.1:0-4031 GCA_964589795.1 uncultured bacterium | reverse complement strand
ATGTAATATCTAACATGCACCCCATCTACCGCTGAAAAAAGTAGCTTATGCCACCCTTGGTATGACCCTTGACGCGGTGTAAAAGAACGCCAATGATCATTTGCAATAGCAGCTTCCCAAGTCACAATGTCCATCTGCTTATGTGAATTAGTCGTCTCCCAAAAATAATAAGGATAGTATTCAAAGTCGCATTCCGAATGCGTATCACCGGTGCCGCCATAGTATGTATAGAATGTCTGTGCCGTGCCGTCGAGATGGCTTTCATTTGAAGGTGAGTCATCGAACCAAACACGGGCGGCATACGTACCCCCTAGGAACAGATACTGAGATGTTTCAATTCGGCTTGACGTCATCGTCTCTGCATCTATGTTTGTACGACATTCTAGTAACGTGTTGGTTGGGTTTTCTGCATCTATCGTAAAAGCAATATTTGAGATGCAGAATGGCGCTATTCCTGGTCCAGCTGCACTAACCACTAAATTCCATCCCTGACACGACAAAGATGGATCTAGGGCACCAGAATAAGAAAAATCGTCAAAGAACTCCTCGATTGCTGGAGGTGGAGCCGTGACGTTGACCTCCCACCAAACGAAGGCTTGACATCCGTTAATGCTATATACATAGGCATACACATCAAAAGTTCCCACGGTATTGAACTGATAAAACAAAGAATCCGTATGATAGTATCCACTCATCGGGTGATTTTCTAGAAAAGTAGCTCCTAGATACCATTCGCAAAATTGCAGACCTTGAGGGTGATCTGCTCCAATGTTGAAAGTCAACGTCTGTCCACTATAAGCAGTTGTATACTGAGATGGGCTATATATGTATACGGTTGGACTCGCAAGAATTTCGACTTGTGCGAAGTTGATGTTGTTGTCATCATTGCTTTCAACTACAACTGCCTGATCGTCGGCGAAGAAATTCAGATAGTAGGTGCCGGGTACAGTATTCGCAGGTATAGGAAAGGTAGTGGTTTGGCTTGAAGTACCATTGGCCACCAACGCGGGAATGTTAGTGGATGCTATTAGCTCACTAGCATTGTGACTGTATTGCGTCGCCGAGAGATAATACCCCATCCGGCACGTGCCGGAAGATCCGCTACCTTGGTTGCGTGCAACGCAAGACACACTGATGCTCTGCCCCGGACACACTTCTGCCGGTGCTGATGGACTCTGAACGATGAGATCAGGTTGAATTGTTACTGTTATTTCCCACCAAACGAAATCACTACCATTGTAAATATTGTATACATATGCGTATACATTATACGTTCCAACTGTGTTGAAAGTGTAAGACCAGGTATCATTATCTTGCGTTCCTGACAAGTTGTGGTTGACTTGGAAAGCAGAGCCCAAATACCATTCCACATAGTCGAGACCGTTCGGGTCATTGCCATTCACACTGAATATCACTTCTGAGCCTCTTGATACTGATGTGAACTGAGTCGGACTGAGAATTTGTGCAGTAGGAAGAGGTCGAACGATTACTTGTGACAAGTTAATATTGTTGTCATCATAGCTTTCAGGCACAACATCCTGATCATCGACGAAGAAGTTCACGTAATAAGTACCGGGTGTAGTGTTGGCGGGTATAAGAAAGGTAGTGCTCTGGTTTGATGTGCCATTGACTGCCAACACGGGAACGTTTGTGGTTGACTGTCGCTCAGCTGAGTTGTGACCATATTGAGTCGCAGAAAAATAGTACCCCATTCGACACGCGCTAGAAGATCCAATGCCTTGATTTCGCGCGACGCAAGACACGCTGATACTTTGCCCTGGACATGCGTTCGTCGGTGCAGATGGATTCTGAACGATGAGATCAGGAAGCAACGGATTGATGGTTATTGGGGAACTACTGAGATTGTTATTATGATTTGATTCTGTTACGACATTTTGATAATCGGCAAAGTAAGTTATGTAATAATTACCGGGAGCCGTTCCACTAGGAATAGTGACCGATCGCGATACGTCAGAATTGGTTCCGGCTGAAAGTGTACTTACCTGATTGTAATTCAAAAATGTGTTTGTTCCGTTCGGCGATGTTGCCAAGTAATATCCCACTCGCGATGATGTCGCCGAGCCATTGCCTTGGTTACGCACCCGACACGATACAGAAATCGAAGATCCAGGCAAAGAAGAAGTTGGTGCAATTGGATTTTGAATAATAAGGTCAGGTAAAACAGCATTCACGGTTATCTGCCACCAACACATAGCGTTTTGGCCATTAGTATTGTACGCATAGGCATATACATTGTGCACGCCAGCCACATTGAAGGTATATGACCAGGAATCCTCATCGTAATAGCTCGACATGTCGTGGTTGGCTTGAAAGACAGTGCTTCCACCATTAAGTCGCAGATACCATTCTGCAAAATTCAGCCCAACTGGGTCATCCGCGCCAATATTGAAGGTGAGCGACTGATACTGATTGATTGTTGTGTACTGACTTGGGCTATAGAGATAGATATTAATTGCGAACGCTTGTCCAGCGAGGAGCAACACAAAAAAGGAGAAACCGATTACCTTGGATTTCATCACACACCTCTCAAGGGTTTTAATCGGAAAACAGGGGAAAAAGAGAGCTGTTTGCGGCAGAGTGGAAATATGCGATCGAACGCTACCACTGTTCTAAGTTGAGAACTCGTCCGTCCATAGAGTAAGCTAAAGCGAATCCCTAGTCACGCAAAATGTTATATTATTAAATAATAATTTTCGGGCGACTTGTCAAGTGGAAAATTTGGTTGGGAGCATTTTCTCTCACACATGTCAATTTTATTACTCAATAGGACTGTCGTTTCGTCCAACCCTGCCAATTTTGGCTTTCTGAATTGCACGAAACGATATTACAATTGAATTGACAGCGCGAGTGTGACTGAACCACATTATTACAACTACCTACACTCCAATGACCGATGCCCAATGGGCAATGATATCAAGTTACTTCACTGTCAGACCTGTAGGGGCAGTAGTTACGAAGATTTGCGACACAAATCCAACGGTTTTTGATATGGTAAAAAAAGGTTGCCATTGGCGAGCGATATTTTCACTCAACAAACATTTGAAACAAGGTCTACAAAATGAAAAGTTGGGGTAGTTGTCGGGTTCATTACAGATTTAGGGCGAACGAGAAACAGAATGTTTCGAGTCTATCCTGGCTCCCCGGTGTTGCCTGATTACGAACAATGAAGAAGATAGTTTACTCCTGCGATGTTCATTTACTGCCAGTGATACGGATTGTTTACGCTTTTTACTCACTGAAATCAATCTACTCATGAGCTTCAATAACACAATACTCTCGGAACCAATGTGTGTGAGAGCAGAAAAAATCCGGCATCATTGGGAGAACTCAACGAAATTGAAAAAAGCAACGGTTTGACGCGCACAAAAGAGAAGAGAGAGTAAGTTAAAAAAGTTGAAAATGATCGAAGAATGGGTGTTGGGACTGGAAAATGGAACTTACATGAATTTCACGGAAATTGCTCAAGTTCATTGTATTAATAGGGCTTGGATTACAAGGATTTTACAACTTTACTTTGAATGTTTTTTATCCGAAAAGACTAACTCGTGAATCGCAAGAAATCTTTCCGAACAAACGTATCTTCGATTGTGACAAATACCCGTCAACACTGCTACGCCATAGCTTTCCTTTTTCGATACAGGATCGCAAGCACTATCTCGGATACAACTATAGCGATAATACTAGGAATCAATGATGTTGGCCAAGATGTCGTTTCTTTACAAAGGACGTAAGTCGGGCCGACTATGTTTGCTAATAAAAAAAGTAAACCCAAGAAGAGGTATCTTATTTTGCCTGCACCAGACTTGTAGAATTCATCAAGGGCAGACGAGTTGTCCCAATGCCAAGGTGGCAGTGACAAAATTTTGTAATGACTGACATAGCTCTCAAGCATAGGAGTATATTCATTCTTGAGCCACTTGCATAAATAACCAACATGTATGTCACAACTCATGTACCCGAATATCACAAGAATGGTCAGAAATGGAATAAGTATTAAAATGGGTTCTACA
>CAZPUW010000314.1:0-4057 GCA_964589795.1 uncultured bacterium | reverse complement strand
ATCTGAATCGTTATGAAATGGCGTTACAGATAGCGGAATTTGCGAAACTGCCGGTAGAATTGATTTCTCCGGTTGATGGATCAAAATTTACTCAGATTGCTCCTCGGCCTAAACTTGGCGGGTTATTATGTAACCGGGCTATCGATGAATTAGGGTACATTCCTCTTACGTTCCAAAAGGCGATGCAAGAATATTATCAACAAGAGGCGGTAAAAAATTGATTAAACGTGCGGTATTATTAGGTACGTTACAAACTCCCCCAGCCCGGTCGGAAGTGCCTTTCCGTCGTACTCTTGTTGTTATCCCTACGTACAACGAAATCGAGAATATCGACCGCCTGATTACCACCGTAAAAGAAATAAATTTCGGTGTTCACGTTTTATTTGTCGATGATAGTTCCCCCGATGAAACAGCAAAACGCATTCAGGAATGGCAGCAACAAGAACCAGATGGGTGGATTCATCTCTTGCAACGTCCCGGTAAAATGGGACTAGGTTCTGCGTATGTGACCGGTTTCAAATGGGCGCTTGAGAACGGGTATGAACGGATTTTTGAGATGGATGCCGATTTATCGCACAATCCGAATGAAATCCCCAACTTTCTGAAAGCCGCAGAAGAAGCTGACTTGGTTCTTGGCTCCCGTTATATCGACGGTGTGAATGTGGTGAACTGGCCGTTACGTAGATTGTTGCTATCCTATGGCGCATCCAAATACACCCGGACAATTACCGGGATGCCGATTAAGGATCCGACCGGGGGATTCAAGTGCTTCCGGAGAGAAGTGCTGGAAGCATTGAACCTCGACAGTGTAAAAGCGAATGGATACAGTTTTCAGATAGAGTTGACATTCAAAGCGTGGCGGAAAAAGTTCCGTGTCAAGGAAATCCCCATCATCTTTATCGACCGCGCAGTCGGGAAATCCAAAATGTCCAAAGCGATTGTCCGTGAAGCAATCGTGATGGTTTGGAAATTACGTTGGTTGGCTCTAACCGGACGTTTATAAATTCATGTGCGCCGCACAGAACACAACTATCTCCGTAGTAATCGTTAACTACAATGTTCGCTATTTACTCGAACAATGCCTCCACTCACTTCGCCGCAGTTCAGACGGAATCACTCTTCAAGTTATCGTAGTCGACAACGCTTCAACCGATGGTTCGGTTGGATATCTTCGCGAACGGTTTTCCGAAGTCGAATTCATCCAACTGGAAGAAAATATCGGGTTCGCGAAAGCGAATAACATCGGCTTGAAAAAATGTACCAGCGAATTTATTCTGATTCTCAATCCCGATACAGTTATCGGTGAAGATACCCTGCCAACTTTAATTCGCTTCCTGCGGGAAAATCCGCGATGCGGTTTGGTGACTCCGAAGCTCATTCGAAAGGATGGCGCTTTGGATATGGCTTGCCGGCGTTCGCTACCGACACCGTGGGTTGCATTCACCCGCATCAGCGGCCTTTCGCATTTGTTCCCTTCGACAAAATTCTTCGCACAATACAATTTGACTTATCTCGATGAAAATCAACCGACACGAATTGGTGCTATGACCGGTGCGTTCATGTTGATGCCGGCGGAGGTGTACCAAAAAGTCGGTGGTTTTGATGAAACATTTTTTATGTATGGTGAAGATATCGACTTGTGCGCCCGTATAGCGGATGCGGGTTATGAGTTACATTATCGTCCCGAAGTCACTTCGATACATTACCGTGGCGAATCCACTCGTCGCAGCAGCCTGGATAAAACAAAAGCGTTTTATGGTGCAATGTTATTATTTGCCCGAAAACACTATCGCGGTTGGGCACGGGGATACGGGTTACCGTTATTGAAGACCGGTATTTTACTCGCCAAGTGGGGAGTCAGAATTTGGGAAATTGCAATTTCGGTGTGGCCCTTGATTGTAGATGCGGTTTTAACGGCGATTGCTATCAACTTGGGACAATTGATTCGCTGGGGTATCTGGCTCAATCTTACTAATGATTATCGTATCCTTATCGCAACCGTTATACTGGTCGTGCTAACGCTTGCCGCTACCGGTGCCTATTCGGCAACCGAACGACAACTTCCGAAATCGGCACTTAAGGGTGCTATTTTTGCTGGTTTTGTGTCGGGTTCATTTACTTTCTACTTGCTGCCGAAAGTGATGTTTACACGTGCAGTTGTGCTGATTTCTACCGCTTTATGGTGCATTTTCCTTCCCGGATGGCGGTATCTGTTATTTAAAGCAGGACAAACCCGATTTGCCCGCGGTTTGCGGCGTAGAACGGCAATAATTGTCGGAACTGATGAGTTTGCCAAGCTTATGGGCGAGCAGTTAGTCCGTGAACAACGTGAGTACGAGCTTGCAGGATTTGTGCGGTATCGCAAAGAAGTTGTAAATTCTAACTTTGGATATGATCCACTCGGAACAATCGATGAATTGGAACGCATTGTCGAAACTGAGCGCGTATCCGATGTCTTTTTTTCAACCGGCGGCGCTTCATATATCGAGATTGTCACATTGGCAAATCGATTAGCCCCGCAGGGAGTACATTTTAAAGTACTATCAGCCGATGCGCCCGGGTCTGCGCTACCTCTGTTCGGGGTAGATTGGCAGACACCAATGGGTTGGCGCGCATCTTGGCGCAGGGTACAACGACGTTGGAGGATGTAATGGAAACCATAACACTTGAATTTGAAAAGAAAATCGCAGAGCTTGAACAGGAAATCGACAATCTCCGCAACAACAGCAAGCTTGACGCAGAAGATAAAGAACCACTGATAATCAAGCTTGAAGACAAAGTAAAAAAAGAAATGGAAAAGACGTTTTCCAATCTTACCCGTTGGCAGAAGGTTCAACTGGCTCGCCACCCCCGGCGCCCTTACTCACTGGATTACATCAAGCAATTCGATCCCGATTTCCTCGAACTGAATGGTGATCGTGGTTTTCGTAATGACCGTGCCGTAGTTGGTGGTTTGTGTACTCTTGACGACATTCCAATCATGTTGATTGCTCAACAAAAAGGTCGGGGAACCAAAGAGAATCTCCTGCGAAATTTCGGTATGGCACATCCAGAAGGTTACCGTAAGGCATTACGATTGATGCGTGTAGCCGAACGATTCAACGTACCGGTCGTCACCTTAATCGATACCCCAGGTGCATATCCCGGAATCGGTGCAGAAGAACGAGGGCAAGCTGAAGCGATTGCACGCAACCTATTCGAAATGATAAACCTTAAAATTCCTACGGTCACCGTAATCATCGGAGAAGGTGGAAGTGGTGGAGCTTTAGCATTGGCGGTGATGGATAGGGTACTGATGCTTGAATATGCAATTTATTCGGTTATTTCACCGGAAGGTTGCGCCTCTATTTTATATCGTGATTCATCCCAAGCGGAAAAAGCGGCAGAAAACTTAAAAATAACTGCAAATGACCTAAAAAAACTGGAAGTAATTGATGAAATCATTCCAGAACCATTAGGTGGTGCGCACCGCGATTATGTTGCCGCTGCAAAAAACGTAAAAGAAGCGATTATCCGAAATCTCCGCGAGTTAAAAGCAATTCCAAATCCCGACTGGCAAACTCTACGCACCGAAAAGTACTCGAAAATGGGAGTATTTACGGTTGACTGAGCGTTGGGAAGTCATTACTCCGGTTCGTGTGCGGTATGCAGACACTGATAAAATGGGTGTTGTCTATTATGGCCGATACATGGAGTTGTTCGAGGTAGGCAGGACGGAGTGGATACGTGCCTGTTGGCGGCCCTATGTGGAAATCGAGCGGGAAGGCGTGATGTTGCCCGTTGTACACGCCGCCGCCACTTACCGCAGAAGTTTTTTCTATGATGATGTAATTCAAATTCATTCCTTTCCCGCTGGTGTTCAAAATGCCCGCATCCGCTTTGGATATGAGTTGTTCGGTACCGACGATGCCGAACCCCGCGTAATTGGTTTGACCGAACATGCTTTTGTCGATGAAATTGGTAAACCGGTTCGTTTACCTACCGGTTTGGCCAAACTACTGTCCGGACGGGTGCCGGATAGTTTTACTAAGTTCGGAGTTAAGGCATTTTTGTAGGT
>CAZPUW010000313.1:0-4059 GCA_964589795.1 uncultured bacterium | reverse complement strand
AACATGATGTTTTGAATCGCACCATGCAAATCCGAGATCATCGGTAGATAATTGCGGAGTTTCGACCTGCCACGTTCCGTCGTGAACAAATAGAAAATATGCCAGAGTGTTCCCAACGTGAGGAAGAATGCAAGAATGCGATGTGTCAGCGCTCTTCGTGTTTCGTCCATTCCAATAAATTGGAGCGCCTTCACCCACCACGAATCGGTATTGCGTAACGCGAAACCGGTGATTGCCAATCCAATGAAACAAGCCAACAACAAGTAGTGCTGTCTCACCTCAGTCTTATCCATCCTTACGATGTATTGTTCGCTCAAATGTTTTTTGCGGTGCTCGCGCAGGAAGTAGAAATACACAATCACGTTATGGATGAACATCCCGCCGAGCGTCAAAATAATCAGAATGATGTAAATGACGCGCACGTAGTCATGGATGCCCCAGATTTGTCCGAAAGCCGCATGTGAGTAAGATTGTGCGAATGCCGGATTTGAGTTCTTATGGCACTTCGAACAAGTTTGCGCGACATTCGATTTAAAGGTTGTCGAGCGCGGATCAAGATGGCTGCGTATCGAGTGGGTAGTATGGCAATCGTTGCAATTCGCAACGATTTGCGATTTGCCAAGCGCCCATCCGTGATAACTGTCCTGATAACTCTTCACTACGCCGCTCCAAATCTGGAACCGGTCGGTGAGTGCCTTGTTTTCGTGGCAACGTCCACAATCCTTCGCAACATTCGTCGGGAAAGTATTCGATGCTGGATTCGAACGCGGCAGAATTAAATGCGATTCATGGCAATCGTTACATGCCGGGGCATCATAGATTCCGCGCCGTACCGCGGCCGCATGGACCGACGTATTATACGCCGCCGATTGCTCCTCATGGCATTGCCCGCAAACATGGGGAAGATTTAACCGGTTGGTTTGGCTGGTGGCGTCACCTGCCGATTGAATCGAGTGAGTACCGTGACAGTCGGTGCAGATTGCACCACGCTTTTGCGTATGATCTTTTTTCCAAGCCTGCCATTTTTCCGCGTGTACCGATTTCAAGTAGTTTGAAAGCGTCTTCGGCATCCGCACGAAATCGCGGGTAATCGTTAATGTATCACCGTGGCACTTGCCGCAGGTAGTGGGAATATTTTCCGCATTCGCCATACTGCGAGGGTCACTCGGACGACGGACACCGTGGCCGCGGTCGTGGCAATCACCGCAATTCGCTGCAACGCCCAAACCGGATGGATCATCCCGGAAGTGGGTGCTGTTACGGTATTGCGCAAGTTCAGTCTGGTGGCAGTCGCCGCAATGGAATGCCGATTCACCCGGCTTCAAGTGAACCGAGTGGCAACTTGCGCACGTCATTTCACCGCTTACAAGTTTCGCTTGATGAACCGAGCCGGAAAACTCATCCATCGTTTTTCTATGGCAATTTAAACAGTTCGAAAATGCGTCATTCGATTTTTTCGGATCAGGTACGCCGTGCGGTTCGTGACAACTTGAGCAGGAAACCCGGCGGCTCGCAAATGTTGAATCCATCGCCGCTGTTTTCTGAACGCCGTGAATACCGTGCGGCCCATTGCGTAACAATTCCATTGCATCGCTGTGGCACCCTTGGCACGTTTTCGTAATGGCAACCGGATCGTCTAATTTGGTCTCGCCGTGGGCGGGGTGGCATGTCGCACAGGCCCCTTTCTTACCTAATTTCAGGAACGCTTTACTATGGATACCGTTGGTAAACTTTTTCGCTTCATCCTGATGGCATTTCTCACAAGCATTGCCCGGTTCGCCGGATGATACCGGTGCAATGCGGTGCGGGTCGGCGCTTGCCGCGTGGCAATCAAAACAAGTGGCGGCTTGGAAAGGTGATACCTTACTGCCATGTCCGTGGACGCTTGCTTGCCAATTTTGCGGAATACCGGTGTGGCAATCGCCGCAGTTGACTGGAGTGTAAGTTTTGAAATGCGGGGCATCGTCCCAGTTGCCGTTTTTGTGGCAGTCGATACACGAAACTGAACTGTGGGCGCTTTTCGCGAAGAGTTCGCTGACACCGACAACCTTCCCTTTTTCGCTTTTCAGCGTCATATCGGAGTGGCAGGTGAGGCAATTACTATTATCCGACCAATCGGTTTTTGCTACGGCAAAAACCTGAGTGGAAACCAGCAGCAGAGCCGCCAGATAGGAAACATAGAATAGTGTTTTTATCATCATAGTGTATGCTCTTGGTAGGGTACAAAGGAGTGCTTTGCAGTTGGCAAAATATAGTAGGGGTTGTACGAAATCGCAATTTTTAGTGGGTCGAAGAGGGGTAAAACGGCGTTTTTTTACAAGAATTTAGGTCGAAATCGGACAAAAATCAGACCTATTCAGGAATACTTTTTTGATACTTTTATCAAGTACTTATTCAAGTCATTAATTCAGAAAGAGATTGCTACATTATTCACACCGTGAACTATCGAAGAAACAAAATGAAGAATAAGAGAGAAGAGGTGGAATGTGATAATTTTTACAATCTTTTAAATTTACTACAGTTATGTAGGAATAGCGTACAAACAATTTCATTCAAAATAGCATATTCTAAACTACTTGGTACCCGCTAAACCAGTGGGGGAGGGTTCGTGAGCCCTCCCCATCAAAAAACAACGATTTTATTTCATTCTTACGCGGTCGTCGTTTTCAATTCATCCAATATGTATTGAATCGATTCATCGAACGTCATGCTCTTTTGTCCTGCCCTTTGCTGTAACCATTTTCTCCGCTCTTCGCGTGCTTCTGCCAACTTTTCTTCATATTGTTTGTATTTGTGAGACAGATCTAATAGTTCCTCAATAGATTCATTAGCTGTTTTGGTTGTCTTAGGTACGCCCATTGCTGGTAAAGCAAAAGGAGTAACTTTTACTTTCTGCTCAGTCGGATGATCTAATGCATAAAGTTCTTCACTTGCTTTCTTTCCTTCAACTAAATCCTTCACCGACACTTCATTCTTCGCTATCTCATCCGGCCCGACAATCACCGCAAACCGCACCCCCGTTGCATCCGCATACGAGAACATTTTCTTTGGTTGCTTTTCTTTCCCCACATACACTTCGGTTTTGATTCCCGCTTCGCGATATTTTTGTGCAAGCGCAAATGCCTGTGAATGAGTCACCCCAAACACTGGTAGTATCAGTACATCCGCCGTCGCTTTGCGGTATTCGAGTCGTTCCAATAATCCCGCATCGCCAATCTCAATCAGTGCCGCCAGCAATCTATCAATCCCAATCGAAGCCCCAACCGCCGGTAGTGTCAATTCCGAGAATCGATTTACCAATCCGTCATACCGACCACCGCTGAACACTGCGCCAAAAGCAGGTAAATCCGTCAACCAACATTCAAACACGGTACCGGTATAATACGCGAGGCCGCGCGCCACCGATGGATCGATAACCACTTTATCGTCCGGTATCCCAAGTGCATTGAGTAATTCACATATCTCGGAAAGTTGCGCAATCCCGGCGATACCGGAATCCGTTGTATTCAACGAATGTTCTTTCAACAATTCGAGCGTTTCAGTTCTGGTATTCGCCGGAATATTCAAAAAGTCGGTTATCTTTTTTATTTGTTCATCACTCAGCAGCATCCCTTTAATCTTATCACCGCTGACATCAACTCGCCCAACCCCTAATTCTTGTGCTACACCTTCGACACCTATCCTGTCGAACTTATCGAGCACCCGCAGTATGTCCGCTTCGCGTTCCTTCTCTATCCCCGCTACTTCGCACAATCCCGAAAGAATCTTCCGGTTCGAGAATCGTATCCGTGCCGGTACTTTTAACTCTTTCTCAAATAACTCGTACATAATGCAGAGTATCTCCGCATCCGCCGCCATCTTGTCCGTCCCGACGATGTCAATATCCATCTGGGTGAATTCACGGAACCGCCCCGGCCCCGGTTTATCCACCCGGAATACATTCGCTACTTGCCAACGCCGGAACGGTTTCGCTATCTCCGGGTACTGTGACACCACCCTCGCGAGCGGAACGGTCAAGTCAAACCGCATCGCTATCGGTGTCTCTTCCGGCCCTACAAA
>CAZPUW010000312.1:403-4061 GCA_964589795.1 uncultured bacterium | reverse complement strand
GAGAACGTGTGGGATAAACGGAATGTCCAGAATCTTTACACCGAAACGGGTAATCCGACACAAGCGATTCATCCCGATGATCCGGCATATAATCCATTTGACTATCGTACAGAATACGATGCCAATCCCCGCAACTTTTCGGCACCGAGGCAAATCATGTTCCGCTTCGGCGTGTCCTGGGAATGAGAGGGGAGGAGCTGCGCATGAAAAAATATTTCGGTATTGCAATCCTGATTACAGTAATAGCTGTTGTAAGCGGTTGCTCTAAAAACGATACGAAGACCTCCGCCGCCACCGGTAGTTCGATTTCCGGACCATTCTTTGGTTACCAATCCGGTTCGTTTGTTGCGGTTTCCGATATCGACGTTCCGGCGTCACAATCATTGACGCTCGCACCGGGAACGGTCATTAAGTTCCAACCGGGCGTGAAAATGACTGTTCATGGCAGTGTTAACGCAGTAGGCGATTCGCTGCATATGATACAATTCACTTCGGCGATGCCAGTCGCCAGTCCCGGTGATTGGGCCGGTGTTTACATTTCGGGGAATACGGACACCTCAATTTTCAAGTATTGTATTTTCGCTTATGGTAACCGGTTCAATACTGCCTATGAACAGGATACATCCATTACATCGAACAATACGCCCGGTGGAGTGTACAAAGGTTTGGTTTCGGTTAACGGCTCGATTGTTAAGCTGGAACGGTGCATCTTGTATAAAGGCGGCTGGGAAGGGGTCGAAGTTCAAGCCAACGGTCTTGCGATTCTCCAAAACTGCGATTTGTATAAGACGTCCAACAGCGGTTTAAGCGTCCGCTTGAATGGACATATACAAGTCAGCAATTCCAACATCACATCGAGTTTTGATTGCGGTTTAATCGAACACGACGAATATCACGGATTGCATAACGAGTTTGCCAGCGGTGGGACATTCACCGGTGGTTATAACAACGTTTGGGAAAATCGTTCCGCCGGGTACAGGGTCAAGCCGTTCGGAATCCTTTCCCCACTGAATGGCGACACTATCGGCGATCCGGCATATATCGACGCGGAAAATTTAGATTTTAACATTACACCGGCATCATTCATTATCGACCGCGGCGATCCCAACTCTCGCCGCGATCCCGATAATAGCATTGCCGACATCGGTGTTTATTACTTCCGGCAGTCCCAGCACATTTTATTCAGTGCTATTCGCGGACATTTAACCAATGCGAACGAATATCATGTTGTTTGGGATTCTTACGTCCGCCAAGGCGATACCCTGACAATCGATCCGGGTACAGTGATAAAGTTTGACGGATACTACGGATTAACCGTCTTTGGTGTATTGAATGCAATGGGCACGGATTCCACTACTAACGCCATCACATTCACTTCCGGTAAAGAAGTACCGGTTTCCGGCGACTGGAAAAATGTGTTCTTCAATGGTAACACTACCAATGGCAGTCAACTGAATTACTGTAAGTTCTTGTATGGCAGCCGTTTTGACCCGGATGGCGATGTCGCGACCGGTGTATTATCCGCAACTGCCGCAAATGTGGATTTCAACCATATTCTTATCCGATACACTTATAACGACGGCATCCATCTTTCTGACGGATGCGGCGGCAATATTCGAAATGTCACCATCGACGGATTCGGTGCGTATGGTGTTCGATGCGATTTAAACATCTCGACTATCTTCCAGAAAATGGAAATAGCCAATGGGTTAGGCGATGGAATTTCGATTTCTTCAAATTCCTCACCATCTTTTACGAATGTATTAATTTGCGATAATGGGGTCAGTGGTATCTACATGAATCAGTTGTGCTCCCCGACGTTCAATTTTGTAACGGTGGTGAACAACTATTTTGATGGGATTACGCTCCATCAAAACTCACTCCCGGTTGTGAGGAACTCAATTATCGCACTCAATGGCCGATTTGGAATCGATCAACAGGAATCTTCGCAAGCGACACACGATCACAATCTGTTTTGGTACATCCGAAGCGATTCCACAAGTCTCGATTCGATCAATCGATTTAATTTATTCGTCAATATCGAGAATTTAATCAATCACCATTCGGTAGCGTTGGATCCGAGCGAACAAATCGCAAATCCGATGTTCCGAGCAACTGGATCGACCGATCAGCGATATCGCTTGCTTGATAATTCACCGGCGAAAAACGTTGCGACCGACGGTACCGACCTTGGAGCGTTCGGCGGTCAGGGAATGAATTAGTTTTCGTTGAAAGGATTGTTTGAATGCGACGCGGGTTACTTTTTCTAATTCTTGGTGGACTTTGCTCGATGTCCTGGGCGGCATTAGATGCGCCGAAGGGACCACCCGCTCGAGGCCCGGTTCGTAAAGAATCGTCGCGAGTGATGGCTTCGGATCAAAACATGGAAAACCGTGTCCATCGCGCGGGCGCCATGTGGATGAACATAACTAACTACGGTTTTTATGGAAATGACAACGTTGGTCAAACCGATGCGTTGACTGATCCTGAATACCCGGGTGTGTACGCACCGCAATTAGAATTTCCCGGTGGGTCTCGCCGTGAATATTTGTTCATGGGAGCAATTTGGGTCGGCGCTATGATTCAACAGCCCGGCACCAATATCGGTATTCCACGGGTAAGTGTCGGTGTCGATGGTTGGGTAAACCCTGCCAACGGATTACGCGGTGAGTTTTATCCCGGTATCAAACCCGGTAACGGCATTACCGAGCGCAGTACGATATTGAATAAATATAATCGCCTCGGGGATTATGTAACCGATACAGTGAATGCCGTCAGCCAACAGGATTTTGTTTGTACCTATACTGACACGTTAACCGAAGGTTTCTGGGTTCCCACCGATGAAATCGACGGCCCGCATTATCCATTGGGCATTAAAGTTACTCAGCAGAGTTATGCGTGGTCGTATAATTACGCGCAGAACTTTATCATAATGGACTATCAGTTCGAAAACATCGCCGCGAATTATTTGAAGAATGTGTATGTCGGTATGTACGTCGACGCCGACGTGGGTTTGGTCGATGAAAACGACCGGCATGTGGACGATATCACCGGGTTCCAACGCTTTTATTATTACAATCATTCCGATGGTACGCCCGACAGTCTCGTCATCAATTGCGCATGGATTGCCGATAACGACGGACGACCGCACGATGTTCACTACGGTACCGATTTTACCGTGCCCGATATACTGGGATGCCGCGTGTTGCGGGCACCCAATCCCCGGTTGAAGACTTCTTACAATTGGTGGGTATCAAACGGAAATAAAGACTTGGACTTTGGTCCAAGTTGGGTGGGAGTCACTCCGAACGGCGATTGGCCCTATAATTTCAGTACACCGATGGGTGACAAGAATAAATACAGCATCTTAAGTAATCGTGAATTCGATTATGATCAGGTTTATGTTGGTACAGAGTCCACTTTACCACCACAACAGGATTTGGATCATGCGAATGTCACGCACGCATGGAAAACACTTTCCGGTACAAAAGCAACGAATGCCGCGAATATTGCTAAGGGTTACGATACTCGTTTCCTTTTGTCGTGGGGTCCGCTGGGTGTATATGACGGCAATGACCCGACAGGTGAACGACGTTACCGTTTAAATCCGGGTGAAAAATTCAGCATGACGATGGCATTGGTGATGGGTAACGGTTTC
>CAZPUW010000312.1:0-393 GCA_964589795.1 uncultured bacterium | reverse complement strand
CCCGAATACTGGTGGTCAAATCGGTACCGTTATCGACCCACGGTTATTCAATTTTGCGACACTCCAACGTGCAGCAGCCCAAGCCGCCCGCGTTTACGACAATCCGATGAAAGACACCCACACCCGCGAATTTCCCAACGGTGATGGTTGGTACGGCGAAGATACCGGTACGGATGGTTTGTTTGCCGCGGCACCGCACGACAGCGTCGTAATAGAAGGTATTTTCCACGGAATATACCCCGGCCCCGATCCGGATGGCACCGAGAATAACGGTCGTATTGATTCGTTAGCACAAAATGATCCCAACCACGTCGAGTTCATTGGCTGTACCGAAGATACCCATCCATGGTATCCATCCCGCATCGATTATATGCGCGGTAATGGCGTACTTGA
>CAZPUW010000311.1:0-4072 GCA_964589795.1 uncultured bacterium | reverse complement strand
ACCAATCCTAAGGAATACACTTAACATACCGGAAACTGACTATTTCTTAAATCTTTAAGTTTGTAAATGAATGTTGGTCAATCTTGTTCTTATGCCCATATTAATCGTATAATTCATTGTCACTAAAACTTCGACCCTACTTCTTGCGTGGGATGCAATGCTTTACCGACTCGCATGCTTCTGTTTATTACTTCTGCTTTCAATCGAGAGCGCGACTGCCATCACCGCTTCTTCGGAAAAACAACTCAAAAAAAATTTAGTAGCCGCGAAATCCAATCGAACCGAATTGGAAAAAGCTATAGCGCACTTCAAAGATAAAGGCGACACTCTTGAGCTCGACGCCGTTAAATTTCTAATCGCGAATATGGCGGATCAAGGGTATATCCAACTTGCGTTGTACGACTCGAGCAACAAAGAAATACCGTTCGACATCCGCGACTACAAAGATTTTAACCAGGCGTATGAAGCACTGAAAAAAGTCTCGATGAAGTATACCGGGCTTTCTTATCGCAACAAAAAAGAAGTAAAAGATCTTGATTCGATTTCTTCGGAATTTCTAATTCAGAACGTTGAACTGGCTTTTGTAGCGTGGCGTACCCTCCCGTGGGCGAAATCACTTACTTATAAACAATTTCAGGAATACGTACTACCTTATCGTGGAACAAATGAACCGCTTGATAATTGGCGCAAAACTCTATTCGACAAATACCGCGATTTCGCCTCTCAGTTGAAAGACTCAACTGACCCTGTAGAAGCTGCGATGCGTATTTGTACAGAAGAGTTACGCAATTTCGTGTACGACAGTCTCTACTACATGCAACCTACTGATCAAAACTATTCCGATATGGAAATTTCGAAACGGGGCAGGTGCGAAGACCAAACGAACCTGATGCTGTTTGTTGCGCGTGCGAATGCACTCGCGGTGTTAAGCGATTATGTGCCGTTTTGGGGAAACACCGGAAACAATCACAACTGGAACTCGGTTTTAAATAGGTTTGGAAAAGCGGTGTGGTTGGAAGATGGTCGCAGTTTGCGACAAGCTTATGATTTGACTGGACAAGCTGCGAAAGTTTTCCGTAAAACGTTTTCCCGGCAATCGAGTAGTTTAGCGATGCAACTACGTCCGGGAGATACCGCTCCACCATGGTTGGACGATGCTAATCACATCGACGTTTCGAATGAGTACATGGATGTTGCAGATGTGAATTTACATCTTGACGGATTCAAAAATTTAAAGACCCACTTTGCTTATCTGTGTGTATTCAATTCCGGCCAATGGCGTCCGATTGACTGGACAAAAATCACGAACGGCGAGGCAGTTTTTCACAATATGGGAAAGCAGATCGCATATTGCCCGGCATTGTGTGAAGACAATAAGGTAGAGGTCTTTGGAGGTGCGTTTCTACTCAATCGAGATGGTAATATCAAAATACTGAATGGCGACAATGCAAGGACGACGTCGGTAACCTTGTATGCAACCACTCCGAAGCAAACAATTCAGAACGATTCTTTTATTAAAGAAGCGGCGAATCCAAGTGTAATTAGTCCGGACTTGTTCGATACAGGGTTCTCTTATCAGTTGTTTTATTGGGATAACGACTGGAAGATTATCGGTACTCAAGTTATACAGGATCCAAAGAAACCGTTAACTTTTACACAAGTCCCGGTACAACATTTATACTGGTTGGTAAAATCGGAAGCAATTTCGAGTCACGAGGAGCGTATTTTCACAATCGAAGACGGAAAACAGATATTTTGGTAAAAAACCGATTTTCATTTTATGCTTCAAAAAGTAGCGCAGACTTGCAAGTCTGCGTATTTTTTTGTCATTGAACCAACCAGAGGTAGTCATGTTGAAAAACAAAATACTTTTATCACTTATAGTCGCATACGCTTTAACAGCATTCGCAGAAACGAACCCATTACCGTCGAATGCTTTTTTTACCGTAAACGGTGTTACAATATCGAGCCCGGTAAACCGAATGGGTCTGGAACAATTTCTCCAACAGTCCGTTTTATACACACCTAAGGATGTCGTACATGATGGATTACCTTGGTATGGTACAGCTCGCGATGATTGGATGCCAAAAACTCAAATACGGAAGCACACCGGTATTGACATTTATGCCGATTCGATGGTAGTCGTGGCGGCGGCGGATGGAGAGGTATCTGCTATCGGTCGTGGCGAGAATAGCGGTGGAAATATCACGATTAGCCACGCTAACGGTGTCGAGACGATGTATGTTCATCTCACGAAGTTGACTACTTTTGAAGGAGCGACGGTTAACGCAGGTGACATAATCGGGGTGATAACGAAACCCGAAGGAAATGCGTATGAGACTCAGCTCCACTGGGTTCTTAGGGTGAATGGAGGGTATGTCGATCCGGTTAAATTCATCCGTAAAGAACAAGGTAGTAACCCTAAGATTCGAACGCTGTTGGATAATTTCGAACGGGGCAAAGCTGAGCGGGTAAGGGCGCGAGATACTCTCGTCGCAAAATCATCTCAAAAAAAATGACATAGTGGCATACACAAAGTCTGTTTCGGTTAATTTTATCGGTTCTTCTTTTAACAGCCGAACCCATCCAAAGTGCCGAGGATTCTGATTTAACGTAACTGTTTGAACAACCGGGGGTTCTTTTACCCCCGTTCATGCGTTATATTGTAAAAATAAATTGCTTTCATATACAAGGGAGGACGATTGGACAGCTCACAAAGCTGGCTCGACCGCTTAGCACTATTAGCAAAGTATCGCAAGTTTCTGTTGCGATGGCTTTTGCTTTGGGTTGTAATTGGTGTGATCGCAGCATTTACATGGCCACCACGATATCAAGCCGTTTGCAGCTTTCTTCCCCCTACAGAAGACAATTCGGGTTTTATGGCTGGCTTCGGTACTCAACTTAAGCTTGGCAATGTTTCGGACATTGAAGGTCAAGGATTTTATGTTATCCTTCACTCGAAACGTGTAAAAGATTCGTTGGATCAGGTTTACAATTTTCGTAGTAGATATCACGACAACGAACTCGATAAAGCGTATGATGATTTCGATACCCATTTAGACGTTTCTTCCGAAATCGAAGAAGTAATCGGAATGTCGCGAATACATGCGTTTTACGTTAAAGTAAGCGATAAAAATCCTGACGACGCTGCAAAGATGGCAAACTCCCTTATATTTTATGCTGACCGCATTACAGCCGAATTAACGTCCCAGCGTCAACGTCTAACTCGTGAGTTTCTTGAAAAGCGAGTAGATGCATCGAAGGAATCGTTACGAGTCGCAGAAGATTCGTTACGCGCATTCTCACAGCGCACTGGCATTGTAGCTCCGGATGTACAAATCGAAGCAACGATTAAAGCACTAGGTGGAATCGAGGAACAAATTGCTGCTACCGATGTCGATTTACACATTATCGCAACTACGCTAGGGCCTTCTCATCCAAATGTAAAAGTAACGTTGGCTAAAAAAGCTGAATTGGAAAGACAACGAGATGAGTTATCGGGTAAAATTGATCGTACAGTCTCTACCAATTTAATTGCATTGAAGCAAACTCCTGAATTGTCTCTTGATTATGCCCGCCTGTATCGCGGGATGAAAACACAGGAACTATTAGAAACCTTTCTTACTCAACAATTAGAGCAAGCAAGATTAGGTGAACTTCGTGATGCACCAGTCCTACGAGTGCTTGACCGAGCGATTCCGCCACAAACTCGAAAATGGCCGATCAGGTCATTGGTAGTTATCATTGCCTTTTTCCTTGGTTTATTTGCCGGGTTGGTTTGGATTGGATGGAACGAATGGCGTTTGGCAATGGTGAGTACAGATTTCGAGCGTCGATTCTTTGAACTATTGCGTTTGTTCAGTCCTAAATCGCTATGGCGAGTAATGATCGGAAAGGAATAAAGAACTAAGTATTCAATGCCAGACCTTCCGACACAATTGATACCCGGTATTCAGATCCAGGAACGTCCACCGGCGTTACCACTATTGGTAACGTCTTTTTTCGTTAGTGTAATCGGGATTTCTTATTGGTTCCTTCACCTTCCCAATTCATTAATTATACTCACTGTATC
>CAZPUW010000310.1:0-4083 GCA_964589795.1 uncultured bacterium | reverse complement strand
CTTTGTTGCTGTTGGAACATCATGGCCCGCTCTCAATGAGTGAGTTGGCGCATTTGCTCAGTATTAGTCCCTCTACCGCTTCCTTAACGACTGAACGTATGGTAAAACACAATTTAGTTAAACGTCGTCACGATCTCCCCGACAAACGAATGGTACGTGTCCACCTCTCTGCAGCTGGTTCGGCATTTTTGGCGGCACACCGCGAACATGCCCGTGATGTTTTCAAACAAACCTTGGATCGGCTCGCTGTGGATGACCGCAAACGCTACGTAGATGCATGGGAATTCCTCGTAAACACGACGCAAAAGGTAACTGATGAGTACTTTGCGAATGAACGCAAAAAACATTTGCGTGCCGGTGATGGTTCCGGTCCAGCGTATGACGACGAAAACTGACGCTTCGAACGAGTGAGTATAAAAAAATAACCAGCCATACGGCTGGTTATTTTTTTTGTAAAGTAAGTTGTTGAATTAAGCACCGTAACTGCGTAACAAATTTCGCGCGATTACAAGACGTTGTACTTGATTGGTTCCTTCGTAGATTTGTGTGATTTTCGCGTCACGGTAGTACTTTTCAATTGGCAAATCCCGCCAAATACCCGGTACGCCCCACAGTTCCATACACTCGCTTGTCACTTCCATCGCAACGTCCGTAGAGAACAATTTACACATTGCCGATAACTGCGAAATGTTCTTCACTCCCATATCGATTGCGCGTGCTGCATCGTATACCAAATGACGCGCAGCTTCGATTTTGGTCGCTAATTCTGCAAGTTTGAATTGTACCGCTTGTTCGCTGGCCATCGGTACTTCTTCAAAATCTTCAATATTCCATTCTTCGGCAAGCGATAAAAAATGTTTCGGGCGTTCGAAATTTGTTTTTGTTAGATGTTCGACTGTGATGTCGAGTGCCCCTTGCGCCAAACCCAATGCTTGTGAAGCTACACCCGGACGGGCCCGGTCGAGCGTCATCATGGCGTTTGCAAAACCGCCCCCTTCTTTATTCCCTAATAAACGCGAAGCCGGTACGTGGCAATTATCAAGATACAATTCATGTACTGATACGGTGCGGATACCCATTTTGTCTTCGACATACCCGACTTCAAAATTCGGATGCCCTTTTTCAAGGATAAATGCGCTCACGCCGCGATGTCCGCGACTGGGGTCGGTATTCGCATAAATGGTATAAATCGTTGCAGCACCGCCGTTGGTATTCCATTTCTTCTCACCATTCAGAATATACTCATCTCCGACTTTCGTTCCCTTTGTAATCATCGAACCGGCATCCGATCCGGAGATTTTTTCTGACAAACCAAAGCTTATCAGCTTTTCCCCTCTTGCGATTGGCGGTAACCATTCACTCTTTTGTTCTTCAGTACCACCAAGCATAATCGGAAAACTACCAAGCGCATTCACCGCATACGCCACGCCTACGCCGCCGCAGAAGCGCGAAAGTTCTTCCACAACCAAACATAAATCCAAAACACCATACCCCATTCCGCCATATTGTTCAGGAATCCAAACACCCATCAGTTTTTCCGATTGCAACGCTTTGACAATTTCCCACGGGTAAATCGAATCCCGATCCCACCGCGCTGAATTCGGTCGGATGACGCTTTCGCCTAACGCTCGCGTCTTTTCAATTAACTCTAATTGATGGGGTTGAAATAGTTCCTTGATCATTCGTTCTCCGTTGCAATGTAAAGTTGATGAGGTAAACGATTGAATGGGTCAAAACAGTTGTGTAGTTTGGTTTCTTGTAAGATAAATAAAAGCCGACTAAAATCAACTTGGAACGCAGTACTCAACGAGGGGCTCACAATTTCGTTCCGATAAAGCGATAAATATGATATCGGCACGGTTAAATGCCGTACCAATTGCCACCGTTTAAATCACTTTCGAATTGTTTCCTGTCTCCCTCTTCCAGAATTTCTTTTCCCGCCGCAACTGCCATCGCTTTGTATTTTCGCGCTTCGTCAAATTTTCCGTTGCAGGCGTTTGCCCGTGCGTATGTCTCGTAAGCATACGCGAGATCCCAATCCTTCAGATTGAGTTCAAGTGTCAGGTCGAGACAACGCTTGGCGTGATGGAGTGCGGTTTCAGGACGGTTGATAGCAACTGCGATTTGCGCAATCGTTAACTCACCGCGGGAAAAATTGATTGGTTCACCGACTTTGCCCCAGTGGTACGCCGAACCATACGCAGCTTGCAATGCTTTTTCCCCTTCTTCGGGGTCCTTAGCGGCATTATCGAGATGGTCGAACGCACTGTTATGCAATTCAATGCCGAAAAACTTGTGAGCTTGGTTTTTCCGTTCTTGTTGTTCGGAAGTTTCGGGCATGGTACACTCCTTCAAATTGTAAAATTGAGCTGAAATTGGGTGAAATAAAATTTGAGGTAACGAAAAGATACCGATTTCTAACTCCACTAACAAAGGTTTCATCAAAATGAAATCATTGCATACAAATGTCGTTTAACAACATTTAGTTAATTCTATGATTTTGAATCCTTAAAAGCGTAGTTTTTAGGCGATTCTACGGTATTGTGCGGCGTTGTAACGACCTACAAAATGGGTTGCAACGAAGCATCAACGAACGTATTATATATAGTTTAGACGCAAGCCGGCGAGACAACACCAAATCAAACTCTCGTTTTATAAATATTTATTAATACAGGTATTAGGAAGGTAGCTTTTTACAATGTCGGAACATTCTCCTTCAAAATCAACCAATGGCTCAAATGGTTACGGTGCAGAGCAGATTCAGGTCCTAAAAGGATTGGAAGCGGTACGAAAACGCCCGGCAATGTACATCGGAGACATCGGTTCCCGCGGTTTACACCATCTGGTCTACGAAATCGTCGATAACTCCATCGATGAAGCTATGGCAGGTTTTGCAAATCTGATCGAAGTTGAAATCCTCGCTGACGGTGCTGTATCGGTACGAGATAATGGTCGTGGTATTCCCGTCGACCGCCACGAAGAAGAAGATAAGTCTGCACTCGAAGTAGTGATGACCGTTCTCCATGCTGGTGGAAAATTTTCCAAAGGAACCTACAAAGTATCCGGTGGGTTACATGGTGTCGGTGCTTCAGTAGTCAATGCTTTGTCAGAATGGTGTGAAGTCCAAGTACGTCGTGAAGGAAAAGTTTATCGTCAAACCTATCGTCGCGGTGATCCGAGCAGTGAAGTCAAAATCATTGGTGAGCATAAAGCGAGTGAAAATGGCACGTTGACAATATTCAAACCTGACTTTGAAATATTTACCAGTGTCGAATTTGAGTACGACATTATTGCTGACCGATTGCGAGAACTTGCATTTTTAAACAAAGGTTTGAAAATCACTTTAGCCGACAATCGCAACGGACAAAAAGAAGAATTTCTCGCCGAAGGTGGGCTCGTCCAATTTGTCAGTTACCTCCAGGTGGATCGTGAGGTTCTGCATTCCAAGCCGCTTGCCGTGGAAGGCGCTTCTTCCGGTATCGAAGTTTCTATCGCTCTGCAATGGAGCTCGAGTTATAGCGAACAAATATTGTCCTATGTAAATAACATCAACACGGTAGAAGGCGGTACCCACGTAGTTGGTTTCAAAACCGCATTGACGAGGACTATCAATGCCTATGGACAAAAAGCCGGACTATTTAAAAATGAAAAAGCCGGGCTAAGCGGTGACGACTGTCGCGAAGGCTTGGTTGCTGTTATTAGTTGCCGGGTTCCGGAACCACAGTTCGAAGGACAAACGAAAACAAAACTTGGCAACAGCGAAGTAAAAGGATTCATCGAGCAAATCGTTTATGAAAAGTTGACGACAATTCTCGATGAGAATCCACAAGTCGCGCGAAAGGTTGTCGAGAAATCGCTTCAGGCCTCACGCGCACGCGAAGCCGCCCGTAAAGCCCGCGACCTCACTCGCCGTAAAGGGGCGCTTAACAGCGGCTCCTTACCCGGTAAGTTAGCTGATTGTTCCAGCGAAAACCGCAAAGAATGCGAATTGTTTCTTGTCGAAGGTGATTCTGCTGGTGGCTCTGCAAAGCAAGGGCGTGACCGTCGTTTTCAGGCAATATTGCCATTACGCGGTAAAGTAAT
>CAZPUW010000309.1:0-4098 GCA_964589795.1 uncultured bacterium | reverse complement strand
AAAAATCTTTTCGTTTTTTGACGAACGATACAGCATAAGCAAATTGTTAGATATTGATAAACAAAAGACAGTAACAGTTCATCGCGGTTATGTCTTTTATTACTTCGTTGGTGTCACCCTCTTTTTATTCATCGTTCAGGTCTGCACCGGCATCATGCTCCTATTGTATTACCGCGTCGGTGCCGATACCTCGAATGAAAGTTTGCGCTTTATTGTTACCAAAGTTCCGTTCGGTTGGTTGATTCGTTCCATCCACAGTTGGGCGGCTAACCTGATGGTATTGTCCGCACTCATCCACATGTTTTCGGTCTACTTCGAACGGTCATATCAGAAGCCGCGTGAAATTACGTGGATAAGTGGAATCCTATTACTGGCGCTGGCAATGGGTTTCGGTTTCTCCGGTTATCTACTGCCGTGGAATGAACTCTCTTATTTCGCGACTAAAGTCGGTACTGAGACCGCCGGTGTACTACCGTTTGTTGGTAAATTCGCGTTGAAATTTCTTCGCGGCTCGGAAGACGTCACCGGAGCGACGCTGTCGCGCTTCTTTGGGCTTCATGCCGCTATTCTACCCGGTATTTTCACGGTTGTTTTGGTCGTCCATCTCCTCCTTATCCAAATGCAGGGTATGAGTGAACCACACAACGCTAAACTGAAAAAACCGATGCCGTTCTTTCCGAATTTTGTAATGCGCGATTTGTTGTTGTGGCTGCTGGTTCTCAACCTACTCGCACTACTCGCGGTGTTCTTCCCGTGGGAGTTGGGTAAGAAAGCCGATCCGTTCGCTTCCGCACCGGCGGGTATCAAGCCGGAATGGTATTTCCTCGCGGTATTCCAGATGTTGAAGTTTCTTCCCGCAAAATTCTTGGGTATCGAGGGTGAACTCTTCGGTGTGTTCGGTATCGGAATATTGATGACGATTTGGGCTGTCTTTCCTTTTATCGATTCCAAACAAGACAACGGTAAAACCAAACGGTGGGTCACGGCGTTCGGTATAGTGCTTGTAACCGGATTTGTGGCAATGACTGTTTTGGGGTGGGTGCTATCATGAAACGAAAACTAACGATTCTCCTACTCCCGTTTATTGCACTTACGCTCGCGAATGCGCAAGCACCGAAAAAAGTGATAAACAACTGTGCGACGTGCCATGCCGGGCTCGATGCCAAGAACGCCGCCATTGTTGAAGGATTCAAGAAGGACATCCACGCTGAAATGGGTCTGACGTGCGCCGACTGCCACGGCGGTGTCGCATCATTGAACGACATCGATGCGATGGATCCGGGTAAAGGGTTCAAAGGCAAACCGGAACCGAAAGACATTCCGATGTTTTGTGCGAAGTGCCATGCCGATGCGAACTACATGCGGCACTACAGTACAAAGTTGAATGTAGATCAATTCGAGAAATACAAAACGAGCAAGCACGGCTTGTTATTGGCGAAGGGCGATAAGAAGGTCGCGACGTGTATTTCCTGTCACGGTGTGCATGGGATACTCGCGGTGGACAATCCAAATGCACCGGTTTATAAGACGAATGTCCCGGAAACTTGTTCGCACTGCCACAGTAACAAATCGTACATGGCGGAATATGGAATTCCGACCAATCAATATGAATCCTACACCCAAGGGGTTCATGGTATCGCGTTGTTGCAGAAACATACCAAAGGGGCACCGGCGTGTAATGATTGCCACGGCAATCACGGCGCAACCCCTCCCGGTATCGATGATATTGCGACTGTATGTATGTCATGCCACAGTTTCAACGGTGATTTGTTCAACCATAGCCCGCATAAAGATGGTTTCAAGCAAGCGAATTTATCGTCATGCGTAGCTTGTCACAGCAACCACAAAATCAACCATCCCACCGACGATATGGTCGGAGTAGGCCCAAGCGGATTGTGTGCAAAGTGCCATCAACCCAATACGCCCGGTTACATCGCCGGCGCGAAAATGAAGCGGTTGCTCGATAGTTTGCAGGAAAAGGAGTTAGAAACCCGGAACGTATTGGCGAAAGCGAAAGAACTCGATATGGATGTCTCCGACGGTGAGATGAAAATCGAGACGATTCGCGAAAACATGATTGAATCACGTACCGCTATCCACGCATTCTCTGACGCACACCTTGCGGAAGTCACGGTCAAAGGTTTCGCGGCGGCATCACAAGCAAGCAAAGTCGCGACCGACGCGATTTATGAATACAAATACCGGCGGATAGGTTTTGGAATTGCAACATTGGTGATTACCTGTCTTGCCCTACTACTCTGGTTGAAAATCAGGCAAATCGAGCGGAAGTCAAAGCAGTAACCAAACACGAAGTAAGGGTTGTTTCTCAATCGTTTCTAACGATTAACGGGGGTAAAATGGAATCGTCTTTTTCGTGGCAAAATTTCGACCGAATGGCTCATGTTCTTGAGTCGCTTGGCTACCTTGTTCTTATCTTTGGGCCGATAACCGGTTTGGGTATGTTGTTTTTCGGCAGCGGGATGATTAGCGCGATGGGTATTGTTGTTATTGTGGTTAGCGTCCTCATCGCGTTGTATCATATCTGCTTTTCACTTATGATGCATGCGCTTCATGGGTTGACTTCCGATCAACAAGGAGCGACGGCGACAAAATCCGAATAACGGTATTTAAATAAAACACCCTGTCCGATATCGGACAGGGTGTAAAAGTAGTTCGTAGTTAAGACCGGTTTAGAAGCGACGACCGCCGCCATTATACCCGCCACCACCGCCGAAACCGCCGGAACGACCACCACGACTACCGCCACCGCCTTCGGTACGGGGTCTGGCTTCGTTGACGATCAACGAACGTCCCATGTGCTCGGTGCTGTTCAAACCTTTGATAGCTGCAATGCCTTCGGCTTTGCCGGCCATCTCGACGAATCCGAAACCACGCGATTCACCACTAAACTTATCTTTTACGACCGAAGCCGTACTGACGGCACCGAACGGCTCGAATGCCGCTCTTAAGTCGTCATCTGACGCGTCTCGCGACAGATTGCCTACGTATATGTTAATACCCATCTCCTTTATCCATTCAATCGCCCACAGTTGGGCGTATGGCATAGTATACTCTAAAAATCATCGATTTACTAATATTGATGTTAGAATAGTCGATTGCTAATCAACTGAATGTCTTTGATTTAATAACTATTGTCAAAAAAGTATCGTAATTACCCGCGAAGTGAAAGAAAACACCCTGCTCAATGTTGAACAGGGTGCAATAGTTGTGCTGGTTAGAGATTGGTTTAGAACCGGCGGCCACCACCGCCGCCACCGCTACCGCCGAAACCGCCGGAACGACGATGCTGTCCGCCACCGCCGCCACCGCCAGTGCGAGGACGATCTTCCCGTGGACGCGCTTCATTGACGATCAACGAGCGACCCATGTGGTCCGCACCATTCATTGCTTTGATAGCGGCAATTGCTTCCGCTTTACCCGGCATTTCAACGAATCCAAAACCACGTGATTCGCCGCTGTACCGATCCTTAACTACTGAAGCCGTACTGACGGCTCCGAACGGTTCGAACGCCGCCCGTAAGTCGTCATCTGACGCATCGCGCGACAGATTTCCCACGTAAATGTTAATACCGATCTCCTTTATCGATTCAGGTGTCCACCTTTGAACACGTCACGCAAAGTAAGTTAGAAAGTTTCCATTTACAATACGGTTCAGCGGTTTTAAGTAATGATGTAAGTGACTTTTGCTCGGGTAGCGGCAATTACTGTCTATTACAGGGTCTATCGGGTTAATAACTCTCGAATAATGAGAGTTTAGTTACTTTCCTTCTATCCACTCGGAGAGCCAACTTTGATGCTTAAGTGGAGCAAATTCCACAATGCGGTGATCTGCCACTTTTTGTAATTTGTAAGGGTCAGAGGCAAAAAAAGCTTCGATTTCCTCACGACTGTTTGCGCGCCCAAGGACAATCCCACCGATACGGGGATTTTGTGGGCCGGAATAAAGCAGCATACCAGAGTCAAACCCGGTTTGTATATAATTGCGATGGACGAGCGTGACCGAGTCGATTTCTTCTGGCGAAGCGGTGTACGTGATTTCGATGAGGAAGTGTTTCATGACGTACCTGTAAAAAAGGC
>CAZPUW010000308.1:0-4101 GCA_964589795.1 uncultured bacterium | reverse complement strand
CACCACTATGGAAGTCATCATCCAAAAATTCGAGTATGAACCGAGATGAAAAACACGGACAAAACTATTCGTGATTTTCTACAAACTCACTTCTTGAGGCGTTTTCTTCTTTATTACTTACCTTTCCTCGTCGTACTTACTCCATTTCTTATGTGGTTGTTGTGGTACTTAACACCCTTACAAAAAAAATACATCGTGATTATAGACAAAACGGTCGCTACGAAACAGTATTTTGAGCATAAATCGCTTTGGTGGGTGCTTACACATCAAAGAATTGTACAGCCGAATGGTAGAAGATATTTGTTGTCGCAGGATTACTTTGGCTTTTTCCCTCGTGCGGACAAAAAATTTACCATTAGCGATTTAAACAATTTCAATACCGGCGGTTTGGACAGTATCGCGAAATTTTCATCGGCTGTGTACTACACCGATACGTATGGTGTATACTACAATGAATGGTATACTGATAAGAATTTACAGGAACACTCAGGCATTCTATATGGCGGTTTGGACGACCATGACATCTACTTGTTGAAGCAAATGAAAAGGTTTGGCAAGTTAATTATCGGTGAGTTTAATTTTATGGCAACCCCAACATCAGCCGCTCGAAGGGATACCATTCAAAATGAATTCGGACTTACGTGGAGTGGGTGGGCTGGTCGTTGTTTCGATTCGTTGGATTCATTGCAAAATCCCGAATTGCCGAAATGGGTGACCCGGCTATATCGCCAACAACACAATGGGCTGTACCCGTTTCATAAAAACGGAATCGTGTTTGTTCACGATGACGGAACCATCGTAATTTTGGAAACAAAGAAAGAATTGACGTTTAATTTTCCAATGATTAGAACAAACGCCGAAATTTGTATGGAGTACCAGCTCCCACCATCAATCATTTACCCATACTGGTTCGACATAACATACTCCGATTCGCGAAACGAACAAATCGGCTACTATGAGGTGTTTACAACACCGAGGGGCGACTCAATTCTACAACACTACAAAATTCCCAACAAATTTCCCGCAGGATTTCGCCATAATACAGACTACAGCTTTTATTACTTTTGTGGGGATTGGACAGATTGTCCGGTAGGGAATATTTCACCATACTTAAAAGGGAGCCCATTCTTTAAAAGCTTACTATTTAACATTACCGACAACTACGACCGCCGTAGGTTTTTCTGGACGTATTATCGACCACTCATCTCTAAAATTGTTAGTGACGGGGAATGAGCCGGACCACAATATAGTATAGTAGCAACAAGTAACAAGTATTTACTCATTGTTAGCTTTGCTACATACCGGGAAGTCCAATCCGAATTATTCGGGAAAATTCGGGAGATTTACCAGCGTTAATCGCACGGTCATTTATCAAGCTTCGCTTTTTTAGTTCCCCAAACGGCAAGTTCGTATCAATCCTCTTTCTATTGTAAAGCATTTCATCGACGAAACCATTGACGAGATACCTCCAATCAAGGATTGTATTTGGATCGTATGGTGCCGTATGGACAAGCGCACTGGTCGTGCAGTTACTTGTGAGGGAATTATACCATTCGGGATGGTACTTCAAGGAGTTAACTTCGCGAAGGTAATCGAGAAATACATTTCTGATGAAATTCGGTGATGCATTCAGGTGATATAAATAGACTTGTTCATGTCGATAATTGGTTCGAAGTCTAATTAGATCACGTTCATCCGCTACCACATACGTTAATTCGTACTGCTTGAAGAACCCCTTGATATTCGAGTATGCTTCCCCAATTTCCATCCGTGTTTCAATCGAGAAACAAACATTGCCTTCACCCTCAAAACCAAAGCTGAGTATGGTATGCGCGATGTAAGGCGAACCCCAGTAAGTCAGAAATAAGTCGACACTTTTTAGTTTGGTAAGATCGAAAGTTTTATCGTAGTGTTGAACAATATAATCGGTTTCGCTCCGGTAATTGCAATTACGGATATTGTGAATTGCCACGCTATCGCCTTGGATGGTTGCCCATGGAAGAACCGCGACGTCCGGTTGCCAGTTCCGGTCGTTGGATGGTGGTATTAGTAGCCACCAACCAAGAACGAATGTGAATAGTAAAAAAAACCCTAACCGCATCTTACTGTTGTTGTATTTTCCAACGACAGCGAATAAACCGCTTATACCGAAAATGCCCGCGATCCATGGTCGAAGAAACTCGGGCAGATTGGAATACAGTATGGCAAGCGCAGCCCAACCAGTCATTGCGAGTAAGCAAAAACGAGCAAGGAAATTTCCAAATCCGTTAAACCATCGTACTAATGTTTTGTATTTCAACAAATCAAATTACCCGATTAAACGGAAAGAATACGAACCATTTTACAAGTCCAGAGATGAAAGTATATGGATACTTTTACCGTCGAGCTGGGCGATCCTCCTTGGGTTTGGCTTCATTAACGATCATCTTGCGGCCTTGTGATTCTTTGTCATTGAGTGCGCTAATTGCCGCGCGCCCTTCCTTTTCGTTCGGCATTTCGATAAAACCAAAACCCTTGCTTCGGTTTGTCGTACGATCCATTACCAAACTGGCGCGATCAACTTTACCGTGGGCTTCAAACATGACTTTGAGATCGTTCTCGGTTACATCGTAACCAAGATTTCCTGCGTAAATATTTACCATTGTGTATCCTTTCAGGACATGGGGGCGGTACCCCCGGTTTTGCCACCTTTTCAACAATCGCGAAGCCGAAGAAGATTGAATACATCCAAACATCCCGTGGCAAAGACCTGCGAAGTGCTCCATTAGGAGCCACAATTTTTCTATTAGCTAAATTTTATGACACTGATTCGGTTCTTTTGTACAGAGTTGCTAATAGTTCAAACGCACTATTTCCTTACTGCTTTATGAAAGCGAGCAAATCTGTATTGAGTTCATTTTTATGCGTATCAGCAAGGCCATGTGAACCACCGGGATAAATTTTAAGAGTCGCATTCTTAACCACTTTAGATGCGATGAGCGCGGATGCACCAATCGGAACAATTTGGTCGTCGTCGCCATGAATGAGTAGTGTTGGTACATCGAATTTTTTTAAATCCTCAGTGAAGTCCGTTTCGGAAAATGCCTTGACGCATTCAAGAACATTTTTGAGACCTCCCTGCATGCAGCGAAACCAGAATGCGTCCTGAACACCTTGACTGACCTTAGAGCCCGGCCTATTCGCTCCGAAAAAGGGTATCGCAAGGTCTTTGAAGAATTGCGAACGATCCGCGGTGACACCGGCGCGGATGTCATCAAACGCTTTAATTGGCATACCACCGGGATTAGAATTCGTCTTGAGCATTATCGGTGTTACAGCACCGACTAAGACGATCTTAGCGACACGTTTGGTTCCGTGACGCCCGATATATCGGGTAACCTCCCCGCCTCCGGCAGAGTGGCCAACCAGTATGATGTTGTTCAGGTCGAGTGTTTCAATTAGGTCCGACAAATCATCCGCGTACGTATTCATCTCGTTGCCTATTGATGGCTGACTTGACCGTCCATGTCCGCGACGGTCATGGGCAAGGCAGCGATAACCGTTTGTCGCCAGAAAAAACATTTGCGATTCCCAGCTATCCGAATTTAGCGGCCAACCATGGCTAAAAAGAACCGGCTGGCCTACTCCCCAATCTTTATAATAAATCTTGGTGCTGTCTTTCGTCGTAATCTTGCCCATTTTATTCCTTTCTATCCGAGAACGTAATTATTTATTCCTATAAACATCGTAAGTATGCGACGATGTCCTCTTTTTCCTGACTACTTAAGTGAAGTTGTTGAATCAGATTGAAGTATTCGACGGTATCCTCAAGCGTAAAACATCTCCCATCATGTAAATATGGTGGAGAGTCTTTGATACCACGCAGTGGAAATGTTTTAATCGGGCCATCATGCGCCATCATCATACTATTCACTTGCTCCATTTTGTAGAAGCGTTCGGCTTTGAGATCGTGCATGCTATTATCCGTGAAATAGGGTGCTGTATGACATGCAACGCACCGCGCCTTCCCGTTAAAAAGCGCTTCCCCGTTTAATTCGCTTGGCGTAGCTTTCGTTCTGTCCAGTTCTCCATAAATTGTAAGCTTGGGGGCAGGGGGAAAAT
>CAZPUW010000307.1:0-4116 GCA_964589795.1 uncultured bacterium | reverse complement strand
GTATATGGTTCGCGGAACCATGCCGTACGGCTGCCGAGTGAACCATCTAAGAAAAGTTTTTGTGTGGCGATTCGTAACCGTTCACTTTTCCACTTCTGAAAACCGAGGGTTCGTTCGTTCGGCCACCCTTCATTCAACCATAAATCGACTCGCAACGGTAGCGCATCGGCTTCTGACCATCGTATATATTCGCTTGCCAAACTGCTGTTGGCATTTTCCCCGACACCGATAACCCCAAGCGATAACGCATGTTGTGCCGCTTGTTCGAACCATCGCCGCTGCTCGATAGAAGTCGCTTCGGGAATGCTTGATTTCACTGCATGCACGGCAAATTCCCGCAGCCATCCGGTAGGAATGCCATCGGCATTGCGCTCGATTCGTCCCCCCTCCGGATCGGATACATTGTTCCAATAACCTGCAATCTCTAACGCCGCCCGGTTCGCAACAGCCGAGTGTAAATCCTTCGTCTCGATAATTGTCGGATACCCTGCACACCAATCATCCAAATCTTCTATTCCGATATCAACTTGGCTTTGATCTAATCCCAATCCAACGATCCATCCCCGTCCCGGATCGCGGCGCATCTGTTCCACCACCGAGAGAATACTTTGACCGACTTCCATTACCGTTGTTACACCAGCAAAATTCAACGGGCCGATTGCTGAACCACCCCAGACAAAATGCGTATGGCTATCGAAAAAACCGGGATAAATAAAAGACTCGTTTAAATTGATTCGCTCGATATCGACTTTCGGAAACGGTTCGTCGAAAAACCTTAAGAATCGTCCATTACGAATCTCGAACGCGCGCGGGCGTTGATACAACGGAATACCGGGACGATATACCCGCACATTGCAAACTAATAGGGAATTCACGAAACAGTTTCCTTCCGTTGAATCGGATGAATCGAAAGCGCTTTTCCAGTCACCGAATCAAGCTCGATAGCAACACCATGTAGACGCATATCACCCGATGCCGGTGCCGAGTTTGGCGCAACACCGAGCCGTATTTTCGAAATGGCGACGTCCGCTTTCATACCAATAACTCCCGAAAATGATCCGGTCATCCCCGCATCACACATAAATGCCGTTCCCCCCGGAAAGATTTCCGCATCTGCCGTCTGAACATGGGTATGTGTACCAACAACTGCACTGACTTTACCGTCGAAATGACGGGCTAATGCTATCTTTTCCGCAGTCGCTTCGGCGTGAAAATCAATAAAAATGAGGTTGGTTTCATTTGCGAGTGAGGCGACAATTTTATCACCGACCGTGAATGGATTATCAGTCGCAGTCATAAATAGCCGCCCTTGCAGATTGATAATACCGATTTTTATTTCATCGTTTATCCGATAAATCGTTGAACCGTTTCCCATCACTTCCGGTGGATAATTTGCCGGGCGTAATACAACGTCGGAGTATTTTTCAAATACTTCCGGTACTTTTTCCCGGTCAAAGGTGTGGTTTCCCCCGGTTATCACGTGAACTCCGAGGTGTAGCAACTCCTTTACCTGTTTTACGGTTATGCCGCGCCCCTTCGATACGTTCTCACCGTTGGCGATAACGATATCATACTGCCGTTCCGCAAGCAATTCCGGTAGCCATTTGGCAAGTGCGGCAAGTCCCGGCTCACCGACAACGTCACCGATAAATAAAACGGAAATATTCATTTGTACTACGTTACTTTATAAAAATTTCGGTCTCTTAAGAACCGCAACCAAATCAGTCGAACTATAACTCGTTAAACTCACCAATTCCCATCCCGTCGTTCCAAGTTCGTTCAATATCGTATCCAACTCACGGAATTTCGATTGATCGAAATGATGTGTCAAGTATTCCCATTCCTGCATATTCTCCCCCATTAATAGTAGGTTAGTTTATTGAAAAAGGGTGCATGCGTTCACATACACCCGTCTTTTTAAAATCGTGCCCGATTAGTCAAGCTAAGGTGAGAGAACCACGCCGTTAGAATACGGTGGGTACTTCCTCCTCCGGGTTTGACTTCCCCTGACACCGCAAGCGGCGGGGGCGTGTCATTGCCGGTTGACGTAAAGTTCCCGGCTCTCTTTTAGTTGGTCCCTCCCGTAGATCAACGACTAATCGGACAACACTCGTTTTGGCTATAGGTTATCTTATGTTTCCTTTATCATTCCCGCCACCTACCACCTACAACCCGTTTTACTCCTCATCAATTTCTTTACTCATTCGTTCCGTCAATGCGCGCGCTTTCGCTTCAATATCACTTCGCAATTTGTCGCGTTCTTCCCATGCCATGAACAATTCGTCGGTCAAATTCAATGCCGCGAGCACTGCGATTTTCAGCGGCGAACTCCCCTGTGAAAGCGTCTCTTCCACGTCGCGCATTTTCGCATCGACGTATTCCGCTACTTTTTTGATGTAATCGGCGTCGGCATCACCTTTGACGCCATATTCCTGACCGAAGATTCGGACTCTTACCACCGTTGGTTGTACCGCCATCGCTGTCTCCTGTCGTATAATAACCGGTTCGGCATCCTCGGAAGGATACCCGATATTTTCGTTGTCGAGTTTGTCGAATAACGACTGTTGGCCGGTTACAGTTCCTCCATCTTCTCCAAAAGCGCTTGCACTTTTCCCCGGAAGTTCTCCTGTTTTTCTTCCCGCTGCCCTAAATCTTTTTTCGCTTCTGATAGTTCACGGCGCACGTTTTCCAATTCATTCGTCAATTGTGTTTTTAGTGCTACCGCGTCGGCAAGTTCCGCTTCGAGATGGCTTTTCTCAGACAATACTGCTTCGCGCTCTTGGCGCGCTTTTTCGAGTTCGCCTTTTAACGATTCGTTTTCTTGGCGAACATGGGACAATTCTTCCCGTGTACTGCTTAACTTTTGTTTCAACAGCTCAAACCGCTGTTCCAATGCTTCCAGAATACTTAAATCCATTGGTTCCTCAAAGAGTTCTAATGTCATTTACTGCCTCGCAACGATACTCCATCGATACCATTAATCGCCGCGATTGTACGTTCCATTGCCTGTGCAATTTCCTGTTCCGTCAATGTCCGGTCTTCTGCTTGCATCCGTAATCGAATACCGAGCGAAGTAAGATTCAATTTTTTATCTTCGTGCCGGTCAAATAACGTAACAGTTACTGAAAATGGTAAGTCGGATACGGCGCTCGTCGCCGCATTTAACAACGTTCCCGCCGACATCTCCACTGGTACTTGATACGACAAATCGCGTTCCACCATCGGGAATCGCGAAAACGATTCAAACTGCGGAACCGGCAATTCCAGCGGCACTGTCTCGCAGTTTATTTCAATAATCCAAAGCGAATGATCAAGGTCGAACCGTTTCGCCGCCGTTTGTCCTTCTACCCGTAAAGTGTCTTTATGAACTGCCCCCGGTATGCGACCCGCATACCCTATTTCCCGCTCGCCGTCGTACAGGATAAACGCTTCTTCTACTAAATGTAAGGTATCATACGGCTCCCAGCACAGTGAGGCAATACCCAACCGCTCGTTTATTTGTTCCAGAACACCAATAATATCCGAAGCGTCGAATGGACGCGGCTTGCTGTCGCGCCACCATTCCGACGAAGTCGTGCCTGACAGAACGATACCTAGATGCCACCGCTCGATGCTTTCCGCCTTGATAAAACCCTTACCGAACACCCGTCCGATTTCAAATAATGCGACCCGTTTTCGACCATGATGCAAGTTGTGTGCGGCGGCGATAACCAGCGATACCAGCAGGTTTGGACGCATTGCCGACAGTTCCGGCGCTATCGGATTCGCGATGCGAATCGCCCCATCCAATAAACCAAGTGCCGCTAAATCATCGGGATCAACCATCGAGTTCGAAACCGCTTCGGAAAGTCCCAAGCTCCGCGCCCAGTCCCCCCAGCGACGCCTTGCGCTCCACCCCGGTAACTCGTCGATTTTCATCGGAACCAGCGCTGATGTTTTGGTCGGTATGTGTTCGTAACCATACACCCGCCCTACTTCTTCGACTAAATCGATTTCCCGTGAAACATCGTGGCGGTGCGACGGTACAGATACCGTAACTGTATTTTCTTTCTTCGAAACAGACGCAAAACCGAGCCGGTTGAGTAACGCTTCTGCCTCTCCGAGCTTAATTCCGTC
>CAZPUW010000306.1:0-4134 GCA_964589795.1 uncultured bacterium | reverse complement strand
TTCAACCGGTTAAGTAGAACCACGCCCTCTTCGGCAAGAGAGGTGGATTCCGGGAGATCTTTCATACGGGTAAGATAGTTCTGATAATTTGTTTTGAACCGCTCATGGCCAGTGGCATCCATTGGATCGGTGTCGTTGCCGGTTTCTTCGAAGGAACCGGTAAAATGGATTCCACTCGCGTCGTTTAGTTTGCGTAACTCAACTCTGGAATAGGTAGGATAATGCGAGACACCAAGCAGTTTATCGATTTTCGCCCACCAGTGGTGAAATAAAACATGGGTCATTTGGGTTTCAGTTTGACCATCATTCACCATTTCATAGACCAATAACAGGCCACCTTTTTTCAACACGCGCACCATTTCCTGCAGCGCTTTTTCCGGTGCGTCGAGATGATGAATGGAATTGGAAATCGAAACGACGTCGAAGGACTCATCATCAAATGTAAGGTGATGCGCATCCATTACTGAAAATTCGGTCTTCGGTAGATTACCGTTCTCGAGTTTTGCATGTTCGATGGCTTTCGGCATCGCGTCGATACCGGTAAAGCTTTTGGCGTTGGGAAACCATTGCTGGAGTGCGGGAATAAAGCCACCGTGGCCGGTGGCTACATCGAGTATTTTGTGTGCTTGGAAGTGTTTTACAAAGTTTAGAAATTCGGTTTCAGTTGTCATTGGTTACTTCTTATTGAATGTCAGTATTTGTATTTCGAGTGCCAATCGTCGCCGCCGGATGGGAGTAAATCGAAGAAAAACCACAACGAACAAAAATCATCACCCGGCCCGAACAGTGAATCGGAAACATGGATGATTTTTCCATTTTCATCTTTAATGAACGAAGAAACACCCGGCCAATAATCCTCATTCTCTTTCTCAAAACCGAAATCGCGCTTGAAAGTTGTACCGTTGGTTGAAACGGTCTTGAATTTCCAATTCCGTGAATCGGCAAATTCCTTTAAAACTTCCGGTTTATCAGGTGTGGAGACGACAAAACCGGCTTTATTTTCCAAGTGGAAGTAAAGACCGTTGAATCCATCCGCCCACAATGTACAATATGGACACGATTTACCCATATTATGCACTACCAGCAGCTCCTTTTTGTCGTCGAAAAGCTCCGAAAGACGTATTTCTTTGCCGTCACCGGTATGGAATGTATATTCAGCGACTTCGTTTCGGGGTGCTTTTAACCGAAGTGCGGCAAGTTGCTTTTTTTGTTCCATAATCGACTTTTCCAGTTCGCCGATTTGTTTGTGAATTGGATCATCCCACATCGAAACCTCCAGCTTTATTTTATTGGTGAATTGCAAAGATAAAAGTCAATTTGGTTTACTTGGTTTCGGTTTGCAAGCAAATTTGGGCTACAATAGCGCATTACTAACGAACAAAGTGCATGTTAATTAACGATATTTTGATATCACAATGATTATTGCGGTTACTGTTGGAAATATGGCAATTTTTTATGCAAATTATAAGTTTGGAAGGAGAGAAGTAAAAGATGTCAACTGAATACCTTGGACCATTCGATCTTGAGCTGGATATCATCGAGGCGAATGTCGTGCGAAGCGGTCCGGGTACTTTTCGTTTAGGTCATAACGACGTCTGGGGCCAACTCAGCATTCGTTTTATCGGCCGCTCCGATGATGACCTGAAGGGAGAGTTGCGTCGCCAAGCGATCAAAAAGAAGTACACCCGATTCATGTTTCAGTCGGCTGACACGTCACGCCAAGCATTTGAACGCCATTGCCGGGAATATCATAAGTACAGGGGAAATGGCTATTTAGACAACGCAAAACATCCGATTGTACCGAGTCATCACGAAATTCCTTGTCCGATTTGCAAGAAAATTGTTTTGCCTACTTCAACCGAAAAACCGGAAATTGATCCAAAGGCAAAGAAAAAATCATCCGGTATGGTTTTAAAACTTGCCGACGAGGTCGAAGTCGAAACGAACTTTAAGCCATGGGAAATCGATGACGAAGGGAACAAAATTCGTCGCTCGATTGGCGATGGCGAAGAAGCGCGACCGTGGAACTTTGATGATCCGAACTTAGTTGCTTTGGATGTAGAAGAAATGGTGAAGGCGGATAAACAGCTAACAGAGCAAAAACCGGAAGACGAAGAAGAAGAAGCGAAAACAGAAGAAAAGAAACCAGTGTTGCCGTCGTGGTTAGCAGAAGAAGATGAAAGTTTCGTTCCACCGGAAGAAACGAAGAAACCGTGGGAAATCGACGATGAAGACGGCGAGCCACCGAAAGAATCGAAAAACCCGAAAGATACAAAAAAACCGTGGGAAAGCGATGAAGAATCTTAATGCCGCTGTTCTCAACGGTCGTTTATGTCTCGTCGCAACGATATAGAATTGTGTTCATCAAGCACGTGCAGTTCATCTCAATCACTATTCCAAATTTAACAAAATCACCTTTGGAGTCTTATATAACGTGGTAGTGCTTTTCTGGTTTCTACTCGGTCTTTTACTTACGATTTATGTGGCTTATCCACTTCTCACAATCGTAATAGCTGCGTTACGTCCGAAACCCAAGTACATCGCATTTACCAAGCAACCACGGGTTGCCGTTATAGTCGCGGCATACAATGAAGAAGCGATTATCGCCGAGAAAATTGAAAATCTTCTAAAGCTCGACTACCCGAAAGATTCGCTGGAAATCATTATCGTAGCCGATGGTTCCACCGATAAGACATACGAAATCGTTGAAATGTATGCTGATCGTAGAATCAAGCTCATGCGTGGCGAGCAACGCGTCGGAAAAACCCGCGCGATGAATCTTGCCCTGCATTCGACTACCGCTGACATAATTATCTACACGGATGCCGACCCCATATTGGACCGTTCCGCGGTAATTCATTTAGTTACACCGTTCTCCGACCCGCGGGTGGGAATCGTTTGTGGAAATGCACTGTACGGTAAAGGGGAAGAACATCACGGTTCCGAGCAAGAATCCGTTTATTGGCATATTGAAAATTGGTTACGATACTCGGAAGGGCGTGCATACAATTCTTTATTAGGCGGCGTCGGTGAGCTGTTTGCGGTACGCCGTGAAGATGCCGATGAACTGCCGGACAATATCAGCCATGATTTTATGACGCAGGTTCTGATGCGGGCCAAAGGGAAGTACGTATTGTTCGAACCACGTGCGCTTGCCTTTGCCAAAGGGAGTAAAGTACTCGCTACCGAATACCACCGTAAAATGCGAATAGTGTTTCAAACAGCATATTCTGTTTTGTGGAAACTCGAAGTACTGAATCCGTTTAAACACTTTATACTTGCTTACCAACTTTGGCTGCACAAAGTATTGCGGTGGTTTAGCGGATTGTGGTTGTTGCCGCTGTTGCCGCTATCATATTTTCTGCAAGACGAATCACCATTTTATTCCGTTTTCTTTTGGGCACTTGCTGCTTTTTACGGGCTGGCAATTCTCGGCTATCTTGCAACGAAAGCAAAAATCCGTCTTGGCGCTTTCGGCCTGCCATTTTATGTCAACATGGTGTACATCGCCGCGATTCACGGCATTATCAAGCTTTTATGGGAACGTCCGGCGCCGACGTGGACAATCGTACGTACTCAAGAGCAATCATAGTAATAACACGATGCGAAATCGCATTTTTAGGGGGATGCAGACCACTGTCTGCTAAGAATTTTTTAAGATGGGAATCTCGAATATGTTGCTACGACGATTTGTATTTTTGCCATTCCTCTTCACACTTATGGTTTGTTTGTGTGTATCCATTACTAAAGTTAACGCACAGCGGACCGATACGATTCGGGTTATGACATATAATATTCTGGATTTCCCCGGAACCGATGGATACCAACGAGCGGCTTATCTGCGTTCTTCGATACATTACGCCCATCCCGATGTCGTATTTACCGGCGAGATGACAAGTCAAACCGGAATGAATATCGTTCGCGATTCCGTACTCAATAAATACGGCCAAAGCGATTGGGCGAACCTTCCCTTTATCGACGGTCCCGATACCGATTTTGGCTGTTTCTTCCGACGCTCAAAACTATGGGCTGATTCGAATGTTATCGTCCTTAGCACGACGTTGCGGAACATATATTGTTATCGTCTTCGCCCGGTAAATTCGGATACCACGGCGGTATTTTATGTATATGCGA
>CAZPUW010000305.1:0-4156 GCA_964589795.1 uncultured bacterium | reverse complement strand
TTCAGCGTCAATAAGCCAAGCGACGGCGGGCAGTCGATAATAATCCACTCGTATTTTTCCCGCATCCCATCGGTTGCATTCTTGAGCAACCGTTCCCGCGACATCATTGGAACCAATTCAATTTCAGCACCCACCAAGCGGATGTGCGCCGGTATAATTTTCAGAAATTCAATTTTTGTCGGGAGAGTACATTGCTCGTACGGAACTTCCTTCAACAACAGTTCGTAGCTCGAGGCGTGATTGGCAGGCACTTCGATACCGAGACCGCTGGTTGCATTCGCTTGCGGATCTAAATCGATCAATAAAACCGGACGTTCGGAGAGTGCGATGGCAGCGGCGAGATTCACCGCAGTCGTCGTTTTACCGACGCCGCCCTTTTGATTCGCAACTACAACAATTCTTCCAGACATGGATTTTTCTACGGGTATTGGTTATAGGTTTCAGGTTATCGGTAAAACTACGCGACACGACCAAATTCTTCGGTCTTGCCGAACCGCTCATCAAATTCTTTCCATACGGGGTCGGATAGAGAATACGGATGTTCATTCACGAAACGCTCCGATTCACGGCGCATCATTTCTACCCATTCACGATGCTCGGTCAAATCCGCCCATTTCAATTCAGGTAAACCGTGCTGACGGGTTCCAAAATACTCACCCGTGCCACGTAAACGAAGATCGACCTCCGCGAGTTCAAAACCGTCGGTCGTCCGTTTCAATGAATTGATTCGTTCCTTAATAATCTGCGAGGTATGGTTATACACAATCAATATACACCGGGAGGGAACGATTCCTCGACCCACCCTCCCTCTCAACTGGTGAAGCTGTGCTAAACCAAAGCGTTCCGCATGTTCCACGACTAAAAGTGTGGCATTGGGAACGTCCACACCGACCTCAATTACCGTAGTGGAAATTAGTACCTGAATCTCATTCTTGTAAAATTGATGGAGTACCCGATTTTTTTCTTCGAGTGACATCCGACCATGCAATAATCCGACAGAAACTCCTTTGAGAATTCCTTCTTTCAAAGTTTCATATTCGACGGTTGCCGCTTTTAAATCGAGCGCATCGCTCTCCTCGACTAAAGGGAAAACGATATAGCTTTGTTGACCGGCGAAAGCATTGTCCCGGACGGCGTTATAGACTTCTTCGCGCTTTTGCGGAGTTACACCGAGGGTCTTGATGGTACCGCGCTGGGCGGGCTTTTCATCGAGTCGCGAGACATCCAAATCACCGTACACAGTCATGGCGAGGGTGCGTGGAATCGGCGTTGCAGTCATTACAAGCGTATGGACACCTTCCCCTTTTTCGGTGAGGAGAGCTCGTTGCCGAACACCAAAGCGGTGCTGCTCGTCGATTACAACGATTCCCAATTTGCGGAATTTTACCCGCTCTTGAATGATTGCGTGTGTACCGATTAGAACTTGGATATCGCCGGTCTGAACACCGCCGAGTACTTCGCGTTGCCGTGCCGCGGATAGACCGGATACCAGTAAACCGACCTTTACACCCAACTCATCGAACCGCTCGACTGACGTCAAGTAATGTTGCTCTGCCAATACTTCGGTAGGCGCCATCAGCGCCCCTTGCCAGCCGGACTCGACTCCCATCATTAGTGCAAGCAACGCCACGACGGTCTTACCACTACCGACATCACCTTGTAGTAAACGTAGCATCGGGTGCGGTTTGCGAAGGTCGAGAAATATTTCATTTAATACACGGCGTTGTCCGTTCGTTAATTCGAACGGAAATTTTTTCAACAATCCTTTCGTCAACTCACCCACTTCAGCGAGTACCAGAGCGTTGAATTGTTGGAATGCGGCACGCTTGCGCCATACCGCCAATTCAAAGAAGAACAACTCCTCGGCTATCCGGTATATCTCGCCTTTTTTTACTTCGTCCATCGATTCGGGTAGGTGGAGTTTGCGAATGGCAAAATCGCGGGTCGGTAAATTCGTACGGCTGAGAACTTCTTGTGGCATGGCTTCGGGGATTTCGATGTCATTCAGGATGTCGCGCACAAATCGCTGGTACATCCGTTGTCCCAAGCCAACGCGACCGAGAATTTCATTGGCGGGATAGACCGGAACAATGCGACCCGTTTCTTTGTATGCTTCGCGGATATCTTCGTCGGGAAGCCGCTCGATGGCAGGGTGGACAAAGGAAGGACGCAGCCGCTTGAGCGTGACTTTACCACTGATGGCGTACCATTCATCGGCGATGAAGGCACTGCGGTAGAGGTGGATTCCTTCGAAAAATGAGAGTTCAAAATCACCGGTCGTGTCTTGCATCAATACTTTGAATAAGCTTCGGCGGCGTTGACCACCGCGCAGATGTACTTCACCAAACGACGCAACTTTTCCGACAACAGTCACCATCTGGCCATCGAATTTTTCGAGTTCATTCGCTGTCACCACATTCGTGCGGTCAACGTAACGGCGAGGAAATCGCAATAGAGCATCGGAGACAGTGATGATACCAGCTTCGGTAAGCGCATCGCGTCGCGCTTGACCAATACCGCGGGCATGATCGAGTGGCTTCGACCATGAGAAAGTGTGAGGGGGTTCGTTGGGTTTGGGTTGTGGTTGTATCATGTGAGTGATAAAGTAAGAATTAATCAATGTAGAGAAAAAGAGAATTTGATTTATGCACAGTTTGTTTATAAGAAATGGGCGGGCTAATAACCCGCCTATTTCATTGATTTTTTGTCGGTCTCAACTTCTCCAATTCATCGCGGAAGTCGCCGGTCGCATGGAAACGTTTATAGACCGATGCAAAGCGGATATACGCGACTTCATCCACTGCGGCAAGTTCCTTCATCACAATCTCACCAATTGCTTTCGATGGTACATCCGGCCCGATTGCTACAATCTGCCCCTCGATAAAATCGACTATCTTGTCGATGTCCTCGTTGTTGAATGGACGTTTCGCAAATGCGATGTGGATACTCTTCTTTAGTTTGTCACGGGAGAAATTCTCAATCGCACCATCGCGCTTGATGACGCGCAACTCCTCCGGCTCGATGTATTCGTAGGTCGTGAACCGCGCATTACACGCGATACACTCGCGGCGACGCCGTATCGCAATACCATCGCGGATAACGCGGGAGTCGATTACTTTATCATCGTCAGTCTGGCAACGGGGACATCGCATTTATTACATCTCGGTCGGATAGAGCGGGAATTGGGCACACATCGCGCCGATTTCCTCACCGCACTTCTTCGCTAACGATTCATCATCCGGTGCGAGCAGAATTTTATCAATCCAAGCTGCTATCTGTTTCATTTCGGTTTCTTTCAAACCGCGCGTCGTGACAGCCGGTGTACCAATCCTGATGCCGCTGGTGATGAATGGACTCTGTTTGTCACCCGGAACCATATTCTTATTCGTCGTGATGCCCGCGCGTTCGAGTGCCGCTTCAGCTTTCTTGCCGGTAAGGTTCTTGTTGCTCAAATCCATCAGCATCAGGTGATTGTCGGTACCGTCGGATACGAGTTTGTAGCCGCGTTTCATCAATTCTTCCGCGAGCGTCTTCGCGTTCTCCATCACTTGCCGCATATAACCGGTAAAGGAAGGACGCAACGCTTCATGGAAGGCAACGGCTTTGCCGGCGATGACGTGCATCAACGGGCCGCCCTGCAGACCGGGGAAGACAACCGCATCGAGCGCTTCGGTCAAGGTCTTCGGTTTCGGCATACCGGACAGCAGAATCTCGCCCCCTTCAAACGAAGAGAGAATCAAACCACCACGGGGGCCGCGCAATGTCTTGTGGGTTGTACTGGTCACGACGTGGCATACCGGGAGTGGATCGGGATGGAGCTTCGTTGCGACCAAACCTGCGATATGCGCGATGTCAGCAATCAAGTACGCACCGACTTCATCCGCGATTTCGCGGAACTTGGCAAAATCAATCGTGCGCGGATAAGCCGAGGCACCAGTCATGATGAGTTTTGGTTTACATTCATGGGCAAGCTTTCGCACTTCATCGAAATCAATGCGTCCCGTTTCGATATTCAGACCATAACTCACGCAGTGGAACAGCCGACCGGACAAATTCACCGGACTACCGTGGGTAAGGTGGCCACCCTGCGCGAGCGAGAGCCCCATGAAGGTATCACCCGGTTGCAATAGCGAAAAATACACCGCTTGATTCGCTT
>CAZPUW010000304.1:0-4158 GCA_964589795.1 uncultured bacterium | reverse complement strand
TTTATCGAAGCACGCTTACTACAAATACTCCTAGTCTTTCATTGATAAATACTCCTGTTCAACTTGCGATTGGTGCTATCGATACGATTCAGTGGTTATCGTATGGAATTAGCGGTAACGTCAATATCGAATTGAATCGGGGTTATCCGTCCGGTAGTTGGGAATCGTTATTCAATAATACTCCGAATGACGGCTCGCAGGTGTGGACTGTCACCGCTCCTTACACTGCGAATGCGAGAATGCGAATCACCTCTGTGGACTATCCGACTATCAGCGATACATCTGATGTTAATTTTGTGATCGGAATTGTTCCGGCAACGCCGGGAAACCTTGTCGTGACTACACAAGGAGAGGACGCTATTTTGTCTTGGGCACGAGTGGATACTTCGATTTCGGGATTTCCGATTACTGTGCAAAGGTATTTGATATATTACCGGAACAATAATGCAACACCTTGGTACTACCTGTGGGCAACATTTGGTGCGGATTCAACGTCATTCACTCATGTCAGTGTCGCACGTTTTAGCCCTGCGATGTTCTATCAAGTAACGGCGTGGATTGGTGATGCAAGTAGCGATAGGATTATACGGGGGATTCCAGTGGGGACGAGGAAAGAGGAAGTGGAAAGACTGTTGGGGAGTAGGGAATAGGGTTAAGGTGGCAGGATGTTACCGTACCGGAAACAATAAGGCATACGCCATAAGCCCCTACAGTGACTTTGTTGAACCCCTGCTTTTTCGTATATTTAAGTCTATTCATTCTGAAACGAATCGTGTCCACACTGCCCGAAAAATACACCATCGCCCTCGCCCAGATTGCCCCCAAAATTGGTGACCTGAGTGCTAACCGTGACGTTCATTTAGAATACATCGAACGTGCTAAATCTGCTGGTGCGTCGATGATTGTATTTCCCGAACTTTCAATATCCGGTTATCTCCTCCGGGACCTCGTCGGTGAAGTCGCAATGTCCGCTGAAGACGCGTTTTTCAAGCCTTTCAAGCAACTTAGCCATGAGATAACAATCGTCTGCGGCAGTGTCGAAATATCACGCGATTCGATTTTATACAACACGGCTTTTGTCTTCGAAGAAGGCAAATTGTTGCACCGCCACCGCAAGGTCTATTTACCGACCTACAGCGTATTTGAAGAGAAACGCTTTTTCGGTGAAGGGGATCGCGTTAGAACCTACGAATCGCGGCTTGGGACGCACGGTGCGCTGATTTGCAACGATATTTGGCATTCTTCGACCCTTTGGCTTTTGAATTTACAGGGTGCTGAACTGGTCGTAATCCCGACCGCTTCCCCTTTACGCGGCTTGGGAGAATCTGCGGAAGCAGATTCCATGCGGGTTTTCCGCCTCCTTTGCGAATCGGGGGCAAAAATCAATACCTTATATGTAGCTTTGGTCAACCAAATCGGTTGGCAAGACGGACTCTTCTTCTGGGGTTCTTCCGCATTATATGGTCCGAATGGCTCTGCTATCGGAACAGCAAGTCCCCACACCGAAGAATTACTTCTTCTTGAAGTCGATCGTGAATGGCTCCGCAGGGAGCGTATAGCGACCCCGCTTCGAAGAGACGAACGGGTTGAGTTGGTCGCCCGTGAATTGTCTTTCATAAGGTCTCTGCACCAAACTAAGCCCACCGCTTGATGTTTGCGCGAGCCATGAAATCATTAACCCCACATGTTTGGAACCCGCACTGGGTTCATATCGGAGGATAGCATGTCATCTCAAAAGACGCCGAGAGTACATTCGAAACAGACGATCAGCGCGTTCGATAATGCCAAACGGCAATTCGATAACGCCGCTCGCCAACTCGGCTTGACTGAAAACCAGATCGCAATGATCAAAGAACCGCGTCGTGTTACGAAAGTATCACTACCGGTACAAATGGACGACGGTCGCATTGAAGTTTTCACCGCATTTCGTGTACAACACAATATCGCCCGTGGTCCCGCCAAGGGCGGTATTCGTTATAGTCCGATGGTGTGCGAAGACGAAGTAAAAGCGCTTGCGTTCTGGATGACTTACAAGTGCGCAGTTGTCGACATCCCGATGGGTGGCGGCAAGGGCGGTATCATTGTCGATCCCAACCAACTTTCCCGTGGCGAACTCGAACGTCTTAGCCGCCGTTATTTTGCGGAACTCCACGATTTATTCGGACCGGATCGTGACGTACCGGCACCGGACGTAAACACCACCAGCCAAATCATGGCATGGATGATGGATACGTATTCGATGCACACCGGTAACAACACACCGGCAGTCATCACCGGCAAGCCGTTGGAAATCGGTGGCAGCCGTGGTCGTGAACAAGCGACTGCACAGGGTATGGTATTCTGTGTCATCCAGGCCGCCAAAGACCTCAAGATTGACCTGAAAAAAGCCACCGTGGCAGTTCAGGGCTTCGGTAATGCCGGTTCCAATGCCGCGTTATTACTCGGTCGCGAAGGTTGCAAGATTGTCGCAATCAGCGATGAATACGGCGCTTTCTATGACGATAAAGGTATCGATCCGAAACACGCAATCGACTATCGTAAAGCCAATGGTGGTAAGTTGTCCGGTTACGATAAAGTTTCCAGCGCGAAGCAATTCAAGGATCCGATGGAACTGTTGGAAAAGGAAGTCGATATTCTGATTCCCGCCGCCATCGAAAACCAAATTACCGCTGAAAATGCCGACCGTATCAAAGTGAAACTCGTCGCTGAATGCGCGAATGGCCCCATTACCCCGGAAGCCGACGAAATTCTTGACAGCAAGAAAATCATGGTCATTCCTGACATTCTTTGCAATGCCGGTGGTGTGACTGTTTCTTACTTCGAATGGGTTCAAAACCGTATGGGTTACTATTGGACGGAAGAATACGTTCTGCAGGAACTCAAACGCTTCATGGACAAAGCATTCCTCGATGTGCTCGCCATTTCCAAGGAACGCAAAGTCGATATGCGGATCGCTGCATTCATGGTCGCCATTGACCGTGTCCGCGCCGCTACCGAATGGCGTGGATTGTACCACTAAGATTTATTCCTACTACTGCAAAAGGTCGGGCATAAGCCCGACCTTTTTTTTGTGTAAAGGAAAAGAAACTGATAAAAAAGGAAATAGTAGGTTGTTTGTCGCAAAACCTGATATTGTATGTCGTATCTCTTATGAGTAATTTGATTTGAAGCGAAACCAAAAATGTATCCATTCGGACGACTAAAGCGATAACACTATCAATTCTAAGTCCTTTGTAAAACAAGATAGATACTACATACAACTATGTATTTTTATATAATACGGTTGATCCAATGACTAAAATTGGAGGTGACGTCCATGAAAAGTGTACTCATCATTGTTCGACTAATTCTTATCGTTCTTGTTTTGTCTTTGCTGTCGAATTGCACACCTACAAATATTACAAAACCATGGGTAGGGCAAAACAAACATGAAGTAATACATTCATTGGGACAACCCACGCGAATAGAGTCGGATGGAAAGGGTGGGGAAATACTTGTTTATTATGTTGAACATACTCGCGAAATTACCGGTGACTGGTATCCAAACGGTGAAGGTGGTTTTGAATTATCTCTGCCTACTCGAGTTACAAATGCTGAAAGTAGAATGTTTTATGTTGATTCGAACGGTATAATCTATTCCGTGCGACGGAACGATTTCAAAGTCAAATAATCACAACATTGTAAACGTAGATTCGCATACGAAACCGAACATACGCTGGTATTTGGCTTACATTTCGAAAATTATCCGCTAAGTTAATCTCCTAAAAGACTAAGTCCAGCATCCTTTACTTCCCAAGCGCCCACCAGTATGTGTCAACTTCTCGTTCAAGAATCTCCTTATTACGAAATTGGGGAAAGTGGAGAAAACCGGCTTCTTGGTTATAATGGCATACACCCGCTTTTGATTTTGCGTTAAGATTCCGTAAGTTTCACAAAATTCGTCGGAAACATAAATGCCTGAAATGACTTTCACCCCGAAATTCAAACGTATTTTACTTAAACTATCCGGCGAAGCCCTTGCCGGTAATTCCCATAACATTCACGACCCGTCCATCCTCGCTCAACTTTCCCGCGAAATTAAATCCGTCCGCGACTTTGGCGTAGAAATCGGTATCGTCATCGGTGGCGGCAATATCTATCGCGGTGCATCCCAAATCG
>CAZPUW010000303.1:0-4159 GCA_964589795.1 uncultured bacterium | reverse complement strand
TTCCTTACTGCTGCCTCCCGTAGGAGTCTGGGCCGTATCTCAGTCCCAGTGTGGCCGGTCATCCTCTCAGATCGGCTACTGATCGTCGCCTTGGTGGTCCGTTACACCGCCAACAAGCTAATCAGGCGCGGGATCATCTCGAAACGTATTACTACTTTAACAACATCTCCATGCGGAGCCGCTGCATTATGCGGTATTAGACATCCTTTCGAATGCTTATTCCCCATTCCGAGGCAGATTTCCCACGTGTTACGCACCCGTTCGCCACTGACATTATTGCTAATGCCCGTACGACTTGCATGTATTAAGCACGCCGCTAGCGTTCGTCCTGAGCCAGGATCAAACTCTCCATTGTTGAATAGTTTTAAAACCTGTAGTTCACTCAAGATTCACTCAAAGTTCGTTTTGCTTTATTATGACTGTGCGTGCGCTATGTCAAAGATCCTGAACTTCCCACATTCGGGGAACTCCATACGGCTCGTCGAGGTGGCTTTCGCCTCTCTTTCGATAACAAACCCCCGAACAAGCGGGGGTTGTTGATACCGCAGAAGTTAACAGCTTTCTAATATACGGTAAGTCACGACAATTGTCAAGCACCGAAGTTTCTTCGTGCTAACCATTTGTTTTTCAGAATGTAACACTGTGCCGTAAGGCAGAAGTCGTATTGCCGAAACTTACAAAAAAAAGAACTCGCAAATCGAAGAAGTAAAGTCAAAGTCAGTTATTTTGCGTGCCGAGAGTATACACCTTTCCTCACCAGTTGTCAAGCGCTCGGTGAGCCACCCCCCGAAAGTAAAGCTAACATCCTACAATTCAATGAGATGTATTGCGACAAACCAATTTGTTGAATCATTGATTTTGCTCGCTTTAAAAAAAGACGTTGGTTACGCATGTACAAGAAAGCGTGATTTCTCTCACTTTCCGGTTTTTGCTACCTGTTTCATCTTCTTCTTTCTCTGCTTTTCGTCGCCGCTCGATTCATTTCGTTCGACACTTTTTACGGGCGTTTCAATTCGAAGATATCGGTGGCGCGTAGGTAGAAGTTTCCTGCAAGCCGCGCGACCGGCTTAAGTGCATCGAGTTTGATTCGTTTTTTCTCGCTTTCCCAAACTTCATCGGCGATATGCATTCGCTCTACGGTGACGATTACAAGCGTTGCACTTCCTTCACCTTCACCGATTTCTAACATTGTGTGGACACGGGCTTCGTAGGCAATTTTTGCTTCTGCGATTCGGAATGGTTTGACGATATCGGATGCGATTGGAGTTAGTCCAGCGAGTGTGAATTCATCGATATTCGATTCTACTTCGGCGGATGAGAGATTCATTTTCTCGACGAGGTCTTCACTCGCGATATGAATCACGCATTCGGGAATCTCACGCAGGTTGTTGATGGTATCTTTGAAACGATTCCGGCGGGTATCCCACATAGGGGCAAACGCCAGTGTGAACGGCTTGGGACAGATTGCCATCGAGAAGGAGAATGGTGCGAGATTTTTTATGCCGTCGGGAGCGATGGTGGAGACCCACGCAATGGGGCGCGGGAGATAGGATGAGATGAGAAGACGGTAGGAATCATTCGTAGTAAGTTCATTGATTGAAAAAGTAGGCATACTTTCTTATGAAATCTCTAGTTGTAATTCGCTGACTTTTGCCCGTGGCATTCGTTTTTTCAAGCCAAGAACTTCGATACCTGTAATCTGCTTCTCATTGTTGTAATCGACAATAATCCCGGGTGCGACTTCTTCTGATTCGATGATTTGTGAATCGTCGAGGCGAACGTATAATGCATCATCAACTTGATGGTAATGAACTTTCATTTTCGTCTCCTTGCGTTACGGTCGAAGTAAACTGTAATGACTCGTTTCGGTTCAACAGAATCATCAAATACAATCCGAAGCATACGGCCACCAAATTCAGGAATGGCGACAAATGCGCATGTTAGTGAATTATCAAACAAATCAGGTTCGGTCCAATCGGGTTGTTGTATTGCCTTTTCTATCCAGTTTGGATGGATACCACGTTCCATTATGACAATAGAAGCATGCTCTGTAAGTTGATACGATTGAATAGTTGTATCCTCCACGCAGTTGTAGTATACGACTAAAATACATCATCTAAACCTGCAATACCCAACAAAGGATAAAATTATTCGATTAATGCAACTTACCTAAAGATACCTTTCTCTAACTACTAACGCTTCGACTTTTCGTATTTCATTAGAGATTTTCTTTGCAATTGGAAAAGCCCCGTTTTCTTAGCAAATTGTGTCTTACTTCGCACAATATCAGATACCGATTTTGAAAGGAACAGATTATGCCCGCTACCGAAGTGATGCCGCCCGCAATGCGCGAGAAGCTACGGTTCCGCCTCAACGAATTATTGATTCGCGATGAATCCGATTACGAAACCCAATTTGCGAATTACGCCAAACTTATCGATCAGATGTGCAAATTCGAAGGGAAACTCACGAGCGACCCTCACCAAGTCCTTGCCTACCTGAAACTCAGCAACCAAGCGAATGACACCATCGCCGCCGTTATCATGTACCGCTACCTTGATCAGGCAATCGATACCCGTAAGACCGGTTTGGTGAGTATGATGAGCGCACGGCTCGAGCAGTTGTCCGCAAAGACAACATTCGCCGAACTCGAATTGAAGTCGGTCGATGAAGCGACGTGGAAAAAGTGGGTCACGCAACTTCCTGAACTTGCGGCATGGGATGAATTCCACCGGCGTATCCGCCGTGGTGTTCCGTTCACGCTCTCGCTTGCCGAAGAAGAATTGTTAGCAAAATTAGGTACACCACTTACCGGTTGGCAGAGTGATTTGTATGAGACATTGGTCTCGCGTACAAAATTTGAAGAATTTGAAGTCGATGGGAAAAAATTAAATGCGATGCGCGACGGGCCGATGCTCATGCGGGTATCCGACAGGAGTATCCGCGAGAAGGCGTTCCATGCGCTTTACGCCGGGTACAACACTCAACGCGATTTGTATGCGTTTTCGCTCAGCCATCTCGTTTCCACCATCAATTTGACCGCAACGTTGAGTAAATTCGATGACGCGCTCCACGCACAAGCGCATAGTTTCGATTTGTCACGGGAGTATATCGACGGACTATTCGCCAGTATCGACGCGTTATCGCCGCTGTATTTACGGTACTCTGCCGCCGATTGCAAGCGACGCAAAAAATTGCTCGGATACGACACCATCGAACCGTGGGACATGGAGATGGAAGGGGATGGTTTCGAATTGCCGGTATTTGAAGCGAAACTCGCATTCGACGTCATACGCTCTTCGCTGTCGTTGCTCGGCACGCCGGCGTCGCAGGAATTGAATCTTTTATTAGATCCCGAACAGGGGCGGGTCGATATGTACGGTGGTCCGAACCGCACACCCGGCGCGTTCTCGATTAATGTCGGCAACCGTCCCGGATTCTTCTATCTCGACCAATATCACGGGACCATCAATCAAGTACGCACCATTGCACACGAATCTGGCCACACCGTTCACTATGCACTGATGAAGAAAACCGGCAAGCCGCTCTATATGTATAACGGCCCGACTTACGTCACCGAAACTGCGGCAATGACGTTTGAGGAATTCGTCCTGAATTATCTCATCTCGCATGAAAATGACGCAAAGATGAAGAGTTATTATGAGTTCATTCAACTGCGGGGAATGACGAATGTGATTCGTATCGGTCTCATGGCGAAGTTGGAGAAGAAGATTTACGAAGCGGTGCGGGACCGTGACCGCGCGGGTAAAGGGATGTTGTCGCCGGAGGAGTTCGACGAAATCACCGAACCGATTCTGAAACAGATGTCGATTTTCTATCCAAAGTACAAGCAACAATTAACGATGTGGCAATATATCCCGCACCTGTACGGTAGTCCGCAGTATCTGCTTAACTACCTTATTTCCTCGCTGTTGACGATGGAGCTGATGGGGCGATTGGCGCACGATGCAAACTTCGCCAAAGAAATCGCGAAGTTGTTCTCGCATCCGTTCGACCGTCCGGTCGCGGCGCTGCTCGCTGATACCGTCGGAATCAAATTCGATAGCGCGGGGTGGTGGTCGAATGCGGAGAAAGCGCTGAATGAGCGAGTGACGGCGTACGAAAACAAATGGATACGCGTGGAGCATCATGAAGTACG
>CAZPUW010000302.1:0-4163 GCA_964589795.1 uncultured bacterium | reverse complement strand
GCTTAACAATTTCTTCATCTAATTGTGTTTGCAATTCGTATGTGCGCATCAACAAGCGTTTCAAAAATTCGAGATGCCGTTGTTCGCCGGAAAGTTGTGCCTGCGCCCATTGTTCCAACAGCGGTTTACCGGTCAGCTCGATATTATACGCAATTTGAAGCGCGACCTGACGGGCATTATGGCGACTAATTACCGGTTCAAAATCTACGATATCATCGTCTTCGGTAGTTACCGAATCCATCGATACCAACACTTCGTTTTTCTTGCGTTTGGTGGCTTCAATATGCGAAGACGGAGGCGCGCTGTTCGCCGCCTCCGCCGTCGGTGCTACTCGCGGAGTACGTTTCATACGTACGTTAACCAACCATATTTGTCTTTCGCTTTACCGGAAACAATTTCCATAAAACGAGAGCGCAGTTCTTTTGTCAATGGGCCTACTTTCCCACGTGAAATCCACGCGGAATTATTCGGTAATGGTTTTTCTTCGGCAACCGCGCCAACGGCTTGACGGTCAACCGAACGAATCGGAGTCACTTCAGCGGCGGTTCCGGTGAAGAATAATTCGTCGCATACATACAGCATTTCACGAGGTATGTTCGTCTCGATAACCGGGATGTTCATATCCTCCAGCAATTGCATGATGCTGATACGCGTAATACCGGGTAGCAACGCCGAGCTGAGTTGCGGTGTATATACTTTCCCGTCGCGCACGACAAATAAGTTTTCGCCGCTTCCTTCCGAAACAAAACCGAATGAATCGAGCGCAATTCCTTCATCGAAGGTTTCATATCCGATTTCGTCGGCATCGGTTTTTGCTTTGTCGATTCCATCGCGCATCGCGATTGATTCGATTTTGATTAACTGGCTGCTCAAGTAATTCGGCGCCGATTTCGCCATCGTCGGAAAGGTGTCGGGCGCGGCACGTCGCCATGAACTCACAATCACATCGACACCACTTTCGGCTTTCTTTCCCAAGTACTTACCCCAGTACCAACTCATCACGACTACACTAATCGGATTGTGTTTGGGTAACACGCCAAGCGAAGAGTATCCACGGAAAATCAATGGACGCAAATACGCCTCTTGCCATTTATTAACACGGATGTTATCGATACAAGCTTTTTCAATTTCTTTGTTGGTATAAGGACTACGCATCCGGCAAATCTTGGCGCTATCCGTCAACCGGCGGATATGTTCGGGCAGACGAAAAATCGCCGAACCCTTTTTTGTATTGTAACAACGGATACCTTCAAATACCGAAGATCCGTAGTGCAATGCATGGATGCCGACATGTACGGTCGCGTCTTTCCATTCGACGAACTTGCCGTCGAACCATATTTTTTTCGTCTCATCGAATTCGGTAGGAATTTTTTTCGCGGGAGCCATGAAACGATCCTTTCTTGAATCGAGTAGAACAAAACCGGGCGGAAAAGCTTTAAAGAGCGGTTTCCCTGCCAAGCAGTGCGTTGGAAAGTATGAAGCGTTGTATTTCGCTTGTGCCTTCGTAAATCTCGCAAACTTTGCTATCCCGCAGATGGCGTTCAGCGGAATAATCTTTCATGTAACCTGCGCCGCCGTGAACCTGAACGCCTTCGTTCGCCACTTCGACGCACATTTGGGAAGCGAATAACTTCGCCATTGCCGCTTCCACGCTAAATTTAACACCGCTGTCTTTCAACCACGCCACGCGATGGGTTAGCAAACGGGCGGCGTCGATTTTCATCGACATGTCGGCAAACTTAAATCGTATCGCCTGAAAATTAGTTATCGATTGTCCGAATTGTTTACGGTTCAAACCATATTCTTTTGCCGCATTCATCGCGGCGACTGCAATACCGATTGCCTGTGAGGCAATTCCGATACGCCCGGAATCAAGCACGGCAAGGGCGATTTTGAAACCTTCACCCTCTTTACCCAGCAGGTTTTCTTTCGGTACGATACAGTCTTCAAAAATTATTTGGGCGGTATCCGAAGCACGGATACCCATTTTCTGTTCTTTTTTACCGACAATGAATCCGGGGAAATTTTTCTCGACAATTAGCGAGCTGGTTCCATATTTCCCTTTGGATGGGTCGGTCATACAGGTGACGACGAAGACATCGCCGTTAGCGCCGGTAGTGATAAAGCTCTTTGTTCCATTGAGGACGTAATGGTCACCGGCATCCACGGCAAGCGTCTTTTGTGCACCGGCATCGGAACCAGCTTCCGGCTCGGTGAGCATAAACCCACCTAACCATTCGCCACTGGCTAATTTGGGGAGGTATTTCTTCTTTTGCGCGGTAGTACCAAATTTGTTGATTGGATAACCGGCAAGAGTATTGGTTACGGACAGAACCACGCCAACGCTGGCGTCTCCCGCCGAAATCTCTTCCACCATGAGCGAATATGAGATCGAGTCCATCCCTGCCCCGCCATATTCTTCGGGCAACTGGATACCGCAGAACCCCATCGCGCCAAGTTGCTTCAACTCATCGCGGGGAAAGGTCTCGGTTTCATCACGCCAGGTTGCCTTCGGCGCAAGGATGTCATTGGCAAAAGCACGCGCGGTATCCCGCACCATCTTCTGCTCTTCGGTCAACTCAAAGTGCATGCAATACTCCCTTAAGGGCAAATGTATAAAAAAACAGACGAACGCTCAAATTACAGTGTTATAATACCCCGAACAATACGAAATATCAGTTGTTTCTGACAACTAACGATGTTGACAACATAACTTGTAGATTGATTTGGTTTGTTTTTCAATTCCTATCTAAATACGGCAGTATTTATCCATTTGACGCAGAAAAGGGCGACAAAGTTGCCGCCCTTGCCGTTTTCACAAATAGTGACGGTTATGCAGTGTATTCGTAGAATCCACGTCCCGATTTTCTTCCAAGATACCCGGCATCCACCATTTTCCGCAGAAGCGGACATGGCCGGTACTTACTGTCACCTAATCCGTTATGCAATACTTCCATGATGGCGAGGCAAACATCGAGACCGATGAAATCAGCGAGCGTCAAAGGCCCCATCGGGTGTCCCATCCCAAGCTTCATTATCTCGTCGATAGCTTCACGGGTGGCGACCCCTTCGTACAGCGAATAAATCGCTTCGTTAATCATCGGCATCAGGATGCGGTTTGCGATAAAGCCGGGATAATCTTCCACCCGGATTGGAACCTTACCCATTGTTTTCGCCGTCGCTTCGACTATTGCAAACGTTTCCGGCGAAGTAGCGATTCCACAAATCACTTCGACGAGTTTCATCATCGGTACGGGATTCATGAAGTGCATACCGATATACTTGTCAGGCGCTTTGGTTGCGGCGGCAAGTTTGGTGATAGAAATCGAGGAGGTATTTGATGCGAAGATAGCACCCGCTTTCGCCTTCTCATTCACTTGCTTGATGATATCGAATTTGAGTGATTCGATTTCGGGAACCGCTTCGATAATGAGGTCGGCATTCGCAATCGCATCGAGACCGACATGTATCGTCAACCGTCCTAAGGTTGCGGTTTTGTCAGCTTCGGTAATCGTACCCTTCGTCACCTGACGGTCGATATTTTTCGTAATCGTTTTCAACGCGCGGTCGAGAAATTCCTGTTTGATGTCGCACAACACAGTAGTAAAACCGGATTGCGCGGCGACGTGTGCGATGCCATTTCCCATAGTTCCCGCACCGATAACAACGATGGTTTTAATTTCGGACATGATTAATCTCCCTTGATTGGGTGAATGTAATTGTCAGTAATGTTTACACTTTTTCAATTGCCAGCGCAGTCGCTTCACCGCCGCCGTTGCAAAGCCCGGCGATGCCGCGCTTCCCGTTGTTCGCCGCCAACTCATGGACAAGCGTCACAAGGATACGCGCACCACTCGAACCAATCGGATGACCCAATGCTACCGCGCCACCCCACGGATTCACTTTGGCGGGATTCAGTCCGAGCATCTGGTTGTTCGCGAGTGCGACTACGGCGAATGCTTCATTCAATTCGTAGCAATCGACATCGTCTTTCGACCAATTGAGTTTTTTCAGCAGTTTGTCAACTGCCCCTGCCGGTGCGGTGGTGAACCATTCCGGGTCCTGCGAGTGGGTCGCCCAACCGGCTACTTTCGCGAGTACTTTCAGGTTATGTTTTTTCGCATACTCGTCGGAAACAATCACCAGCGCGGCGGCGCGTTTTC
>CAZPUW010000301.1:0-4165 GCA_964589795.1 uncultured bacterium | reverse complement strand
AAACAAATGCGGAATCGACAAATACTTTCGCATCCTTCTGGTTGTTTGCCGTCATATACTCACCGGTGAATGCATAGTAGCGGAAAAGGCGATAAGTTTTATTGCCCTGTGAGGTTAAGTCGTTGAGCAGTTCATTGCGCTCATTCCAGCCGCTGACGTACCGCGTATCGAATTTCCCCTGAGTGGCAATCGCCCGCGCTTTCGTGTACCAAAGTTCACCGCCGTACGGATCCCATTTATCAAACTCCGCCGCGAGCACCAGTTCCGTGTAAAAATCAATTACCGCAAGCATCGCCTGATACGGGCCGCCACGCTGAATGGATTTCAAATCGGGGAGTGGAAAGAGCCAGCGTTTATCGGAAAATTGCACGTCGGCGCCATTTGATACGAGGATATAGGTCTTAAACGTCCGGTCGATGGGGCTGTCGTTTACCAGATCAATCCAGATTCCCACTTTCATCGAAACAGTATAGTCGAATGGGTTATCATGCCACGGTGGATTGGTCAAATACCGATATATATAAGTATCGGCGTCCTTCCACAACGGTTTGAATTGGTCGGGGGTATTATCGAGATTAATGGTAATGGTCGGAACTATCGCTTGAGAGTAACTCTTCGGAGCGAGTAGGAGGAAAGCTCCAAACACAGCGAAAATTGTTAGTGCGAAAAAATGTTTGCGGAAAACTTTCATTGTACGGTAAATTACATTGAGAACAAGGTATAGGCAACAGGTAACTGCGAATAGCGAAAAATAGCATTTATCAAAAACGATGAAATAAACACGACAACAAGTTGCGGTTGCAAGCCGCAACGTACCTGCACCACAATGACGGCGGCTGCCACGAGAACAACGACTATCATTTCAATTGTACTACTCACCTTTTCAATTCCTGCATACGCCGCATGGGAATGGCAGGATCGCTCGGCATTGGAATGGGGAATACGGCTCCCGTTTTATCCCGAGCCCTGTTTTTCCGACAGCTCCGGTTGGAGCGCTACTGCCACAATCACCCACCCTTACGGACTGACCGACCTTACCGAAGGACATCTTCGCGGTGCTATTCATGCTAATAACTGGTATATGCGCGGAGAACTGTCTCAACTGGGTGCAGACGGTTACCGGGAAACCTCTCTGAGAATGTATCGCGGACATAAATTAGGACGGCTCCTACTTCTCGGCGGTTTCCGGCTTGGCGTTGTCAATGTGGTTCCCCTCGTTACCCGCTATCGCGAAGCACTCGGTGTGGACGCAGAGTGGCAGGAAAGATTCTACACACTTTCTGCACGAGGTGAACTTCCGTTACAACATGGCGATGATCCCGTCGCACTTCCGCAGAAAATTTCCGCAGTCGCTATGGTGAATCCGGTCAAAACAATAAGCATCGGATTGGGGTACGACCGCACGAACAACACGACTTCATTCGGTGTAGGAGGAGAATGGACACCTCTACGCGAACTTACATTACGGCTCGGCGTGGACCCGCAACACGGTTGGGGGGGCGGAGTCACAATTCGATACCGGCAATTCGCATTTTCCTTCGCTTCATTCAGTGTGGAGCAATTGGGTTGGTCTTCGCTTTGGACGGTACAAGCGGGACCGGAACCGCGCGAGCAGCCGGGCTACCGGTACCCGGTGACTCGACCGTAACGACCGAGGAAATCTATCAAATCCTTGAACCGGAATCGTTCGATGACCGCTGGCGTTTGTTGTGGTCACCACTCGCACACGGTAACGGCATCGAGATGTTTAGCCGTAGCTATGACGGCAATACTGTTGCTTCGCATACAATCGATCAGGGGAATCGCAGTAGGTTGCGAAAAGATATTTGGGAAGCCGGGTTCGGTACGCGGCGGCTAATCCATCCCGGATACGATTCGACCCGCTGGAGTGGTTATCTGAGCGTCGGTAATATTTCCCAACATTTTCTGGTTGGTGATTTTCGGCCATCACTGCCGGGTGGACTGCTATTGTCTGACTACTCTCATTTTGAATGGCAGCAAGAATATTCCAACATCATTCGCGGGAGCATCGATCCGGGAAACGATTTACGCGGTGGTATCGGTTTCGCACAATACAAGCTTTGGCAATTCACCGCTGGTGCGGGAGACGAACGCTCGACGGCCACTGGAAAGCGGCTTGGCTGGTTATCCACCGGTTACGAAACCGACGAATTGCAAGCGGAACTTGCATTATTGCATTCATCCGGACGTGGTACTTTTAGTGGTTTTCATAATGAAGGTTTGAGCGCACGCTTGCGAAAAGTTTCGGATGAGTTAGCCGTCGAGAGTGCCATTGCCGCTAATCAAAACGGAAGAGCTGTACGGGCGGAAACGCAGATGCGGTGGTATGGAGTTTCCCGCATCGAATTGTACGGTGCAAGCGGTACACCACCGGTAGATCGCGGAGAATTGCGTTTTCGTAATTTACGGAATGGTATCTTCCTCGAACACCTGATAGAAAAAGCTTCCATTTATCGGTTTGCGCTAAATGCCGTCGAAACCGAGACGAACACGAAAAGATTGTATGCTGTATTCGCGGCGGGTACTCCATATGCAACGAGTCGTATGGACACGCGATTCGTGTATAAACAGAATGATGCATCTACGGCATACACTGCCGCGCTCGAATATCGTACTTCCGAATATTCACAAGCGAGCGGAATCGGTGTTACCGGTGGATATCAAAACGGCACTCAAAAAAATTCCGAGGGGACAATCAGTGGGTTTGCCGTGCGCCGTATTGTTTCAAACGTTTTTCTAACTGGTTGGAGTGCCGCAGTAGCTGCCAACCAAAGTATACTTTTTCAATCGCTTTCTCCATTGGTGCAAAACATTCAGGTCGGTAATGTTCCCGCGTTGAGCCGCACCGGTGGCTACCTCGGTGGCGGTGTCGAATGGCGTAGCTATCCGTGGGATGTCAGAATCGAAGGATGGAGCCGAATTTTCCGCACGAACACCGACCCTGCCAGTATTGACGAATCACTTCCTGAAATACGTGAATTCCGCTTAACACTCACCATCAACCCCGATTGAACGTGATGGGAATAAATCCCGTTAATAGGGACTTACCCCTATAGATACATTCTACCCAATTTGGCTACCCTATTGTTAGGTGCCGATTGCCGTCATTTCCAGCAAATCGGCTGACTGTATTCAACAAGAGGGGTAAACCATGAAATACACTCGCTATCTCAAAATTGGTTTGTTATCCATTATCTGCATTGTTGTAGTATTAGTAGCGGGACGCTGGATGTTCATGAGCTCTACACACCATCTCGGTAGAGCGATAGGTAGATTGGGTGGACCGAATGATTACACAGCGGCACAACAATACAAAGAGCAATCACAAGTTTTTGAACAAGGACAGTACAGCCAACAAGGGGGGAGCGGTTTCGGTGGTGTAGGTAGCTTCGACAATTCAAGCGCTATGATGAGTTCTCCAAACAACCGCAATATCACTTCAACGAGTCGGACAAGCGCGAAAAGTGCCTCTATGAAACCCGGTGGGGGCTATTATCAGCAAAACAATAACCGGTATTCAGGAAATAATTACCACTCATCGATTGCAACACCACCGACCGATGATTTAGCTGCGACGCAAGAAAAGCAGTTAGCGAAGATGATGATTAAAAAGAATGCGAATATACGGTGTGAAACCGAAGATTATCGGAAATACCGTGCAAATTTGAATGAAGCGATTTTTAAGCATAGCGCTTATCTTGCGAATGAAAATGAACAAACCGACGAATTCTCGATACAAAATACCATTACAATTCGTGTCCCTTCCGACCAATTTGATTTACTCTTAAATGAAGTATCCAATACCGCTACCAAAGTGATTTACCGCAGGGTAAACGCCGAGGATGTCACCGAACAATACACCGATCTGGAAACCCGCATCAAATCTAAACGGGAAGCGGCTAAACGTTACCATGAAATATTGAGTCATGCGCGGACAGTGGATGAAATATTACAAGTAGAAGGTGGTATCCGTAATCTCGAAGAAGAAATTGAAGCGGCGGAAGGGCGAGTTCGGTTTCTCGGCGACCGCGTCGATTATAGTACTATCGAACTAAGTATCTATCAACCCCTGAAAGTGAGACCTCAAGTAATGAATCCTGAACCTACGATGTTGTGGCAATTTGGCTCCGCTTTTAAAGCCGGT
>CAZPUW010000300.1:0-4171 GCA_964589795.1 uncultured bacterium | reverse complement strand
CGGCGGTGCGGAAATCCAGACATGGCTCGACAAAAGTGTACCGTATGACGCACTGCTGAATGCGGTCGTTCGCTTGGGGTGGGACCCACAATCGAATGAGTTATTACCCATCGAAAAAATGGTAGAGAATTTCGATTTAGCTCAACTTACCACGCATGCCGTAACCTTCACCGAAGCCGCATTCACTGCCTTCTCGCATCTTGCTGTTGCGACAGTTCCGCTGGAACGCCTCACTTTGCAGGAACCGTTGCTTACCACGCTCATCCCGCGTGATAAGGATAGTATCGCGTTGGCGTTCGCCCGCGAAGAATCCGAAAACTTGACGCAACTATACGATGCTTGGAAATGGTGGCTTGACTTACGAGATGGGCTTATTCAATTTAATAGTGAAGGACCACTACCAACCGGTTTTATTGAATCGATGGATGAACATCTCGAGTTCGAACCGTGGTTGAAAAATTTGTCGAAGGCAACCGGCCTCAAAGGGAAAGAGTTGTGGATGCCGCTCCGCAAGAAACTCACCTCGCGTGAACACGGCCCGGAGATGATTCGCGTTGTGACATTTTTGGGGAAGGCACGGATAAAAGAGCTACTCGCCGCGTAAAAGTTTGGATAACGACAATGTCCGAAGACCCGAAACAAACGCCACCAGATGTACCATTCGAAGAGGATGAGTATGTCCAATTCGCACGTGAGCGAATGGCAACCCGCCCTTCGATTAAACGAATCTATTCGAAACGGAATCCGACCCGCTCTTCGCTCTTCACGATTTTCATCGTGGTTATTTTCATAATTATGTACAATTTGATATTCAAAGCATCGCCTCCACCAACACCTGTCCCGAACTCTCCGAGTATTGTCATTGGCGGGAAGAAGTTCGTTCCGCTCGACACGTTCCATCTTGCCCCCAATGTAAACGTATCACCATCCGGAAAGTGACAAACTGCGATATTTGCGTATAGCAGGCAAAGTGCTATACATTTCAGTTTGCAATTTCCGGGCAGTAGCCCGTACAACGCTACAAAGCGAACGAGGAGATCATGAGAACAGCAGTACATCCCAATTACCGGATGGTCAAAGTGCATTGCGCGTGTGGAAACGAGTTTGAGACCCGTAGCACCACGACGAAAGATGAGCTGAAGGTCGATATCTGCAGCGTCTGCCACCCGTTTTATACCGGTCAGAACAAGTTGATGGATACCGCAGGTCGTGTCGATAAGTTCTACAAGAAGTATGGCAAAACTGCCAAGTAAACTCTCGAACTTGCTTCACACTTTTCGTTGCGCGACAAGATACTTGTCGCGCATGATTGTCTCTGTCCCGTTGCTCGCGCTGCGGGAAATAGAAGAACTCGCCCCTGCCGAAGCGATACGCCAGACGGTACTTGACGCACCCGAACCGGAAATCACCCCCGCCGGACTATCATGTCCAGTCGCACCGGATCAGGGAGATGGCTTGGGTGTTCGTAAATCTAATGCTGTCGGTGGCCAAGCGGTCATCGAAGGGGTAATGATGCGCGCGAGTAATCATGTCGCGACCGCAGTACGCGCCCCGAATGGTCAAATTGTTTGTCGCATTCAGGAATTTCCATCGCTTGCTCAAAAAAGTAAAACGTGGAAACGCCCGATCCTTCGCGGTGCGGGAATGTTATTCGAAACATTGAAGCTTGGTATTGCGACACTCGATTGGTCAGCGAAAATTGCCGCCGAAATCGAAGATGATAAGTCGAAACAAACACTTGGTGAGAAAATTGTCGGGTTCGTTTCCGTACCGATTGGACTCTTAGCCGGGATTGCGCTTTTCTTGTGGTTCCCATATGCGGTCGCGAAGTGGACGATTGGCAACGATGGCAATCAATTCCTCTATCACCTTGTCGCCAACGCCGTTCGAATCACGATTCTTATCGGCTACATGTCGGCGATTTCGCTATCGAAAGAAGTGCGGCGCGTCTTCGAATATCACGGCGCCGAGCATAAAGGGATTTCGACCTACGAATCGGGCGACCCGGTTGAACCGGAGCGAATGGTTTCTCACACCCGTTTTCATCCCCGTTGCGGTACCAGCTTTTTGTTGGTACTTGCCGTCGTCACGATGATTTTCTTTAGCATCTTCGATTCGACCTTGCAGGCATTTGGTTTTGTCTTCCACAACGCCGTCTGGCGTGTCCTTGCGCATCTCCCCTTCATCCCCGTTGTCGCTGGTATCGGATATGAGTTACTCAAATGGAGTGACCGCCATAAAGCCGCGCGCGCCGTCTCTTTAATTATTCAACCGGGATTGTGGATGCAGCGCATCACAACCCGCGAACCCGACTTGAAAGAGTTGGCGGTAAGCGCAGTGAGTTTGAAGAGTGCGATAATGGGTTCGATTGTTGAGAATGATACGGTCGTTAGTGAGTTGAATTACAAAGCGGCGTAATACATTTTGATGTAAATAACTAAATAATTTATCTTTCCTTGTTACTTTTCTTGATTTTGCGCGTACAATCTGTATATTGAACACGAAGCAGGAAGAAACTTGAAACCTCAAAAAACGGTTAAGAGTGTGGCTAAAACTATTAAGCTCGATTTGAGTGTCTCGTTTGAAAAAGAGGGCGACTATTTTGTCGCATATTGTCCCGCGCTTGAACTTTCCTCGTACGGGAAATCTGAGGCAAGTGCAAAAAAATCGTTTGACGAAGCACTTGAAATTTTCATCGAAGAGACGGTTCGCAAAGGTACACTGCTCAAAATCTTATTAGAGCTTGGTTGGACCCTCAGGCAAAAGCCCTCAGTTCTATATAAACCTCCTACGATTAAAAAGCCGATTTCATCCCGACCCAATTCAAGAACGATAAGAGAGACAGTACAATTCCCCTCCCTCGCGTAGGAGTAAACTACGAAACAATACACTACTCGAACATTTCGAACATTTTTGAAAAGCATCGGTTTGGTTTTGGTTCGCACTAAGGGAGACCATGAGATATGGGATCGACCAGACGACTCTTTAGAACGACCCGTGACATTTAAGTGTAATGAAAAAGAGATTCCAACACAGCATCTTTTAAATAATCTTCGTACGTTGCAAATGTCTAAAAAGGAATTTGAAGATAGAGTAGAGAAACTATAAGTGAGTGCAGTCAGCTTGAAGAGTGCGATAATGGGTTCTATTGTTGAAAATGACACAGTCGTTAGTGAGTTGAATTACAAAGTGGCGTAACATCATTTAAAAATTGTAGAACAAACAAGGTCGCAGTGATGCGACCTTGTTTGTTGTCAGTTTGCTATTGTTTTCACGCAAAAAAAAATACTTAACTCTTTTTTAACTTCTTGCACATCACTTCTAAGGCGTTTAGATATTCCATTTCCGTTGAGCACAATTACTTTATTTTTTACAATTGGATTAGAAAGTAATCGTAACAATTTGCAGAATTTTTTTTCATCATCTTTACAATAATTATGAGTAGGAGTAGGAATTATCATAAGTAAATTTCGCCTACAATCTTCTCTTTGATTATAAAGAACTAAATCGAGAACTGCACCCCGAATTTGTTTAGGTGTACGTGCCTCTATCTCAACTGCGCACAGCTTTTTCTTAGCTCTGCTCATAATAACTCCATCGATTCTAATTGTCATGCGACAACTCTCAATATCCAATTTGTGTTCTTCCAGTGTCTTACCATAAAAAGATTTAAGTGCTTTGTTCAATACATCTTTTCCGTATCGTTCGTGTATTCCCATTTCTTCACCTTATGTTTTACCTGTAACCAACCAAATAAATAGAGTCATCTAAAGCAAATCTTGATTTTTCGAGAAAACAATGAGAATCCGATTTGAACACAATTTTTGTAAATATTTCATCAAATGTGAATTTACATCCTTCATTCGCAATGATAGCTTTGTCTGGACTAAAATAACCTAAAGCTGAATCGCCTGCCCAAACCATTTTGTAAGTATCTTTGCTTCTTCGAGGGTCAGGCATCAATAAATAACCTGTTTCTTTTTGAAAATTTAAATACTTGAACTTTGGAATAAATTCTCCAATTACTACTGCGTTAGCTTTACTTAAATTGTTAACTTTAATTCTCACTGTATCTAAATGCAGTTGATCGTTTTTCCAATGAGACAAAAAATCACATCGAATTACAACCTTGGTATCATACGAACTATAATCATTGTAAGTAATTGTACTT
>CAZPUW010000299.1:0-4178 GCA_964589795.1 uncultured bacterium | reverse complement strand
AATCACCCATTTCCTCAAAGTGACGATTCGCAAGCGTTTTGCCGACTTACCGGTTTGGTTTGGAAGGTAAGTGCGGGCAAGGGGTAAGAGGTAACGGGTAACAGGAAAAGAAAGACGCGGCAAGAAGCCGCGTTTACTGTAAGGAGGAGTAATGGCTACTTGGATGTATTTGTTACATGCACCGCGTGAGGATTTTGTTACAACGATGACCGACAAAGAACAAAACATTATGGGAATTCACTTTCTGCATCTTCGTAAAAAATTCCTCGAAGGAGAGATTCTGCTGGTTGGGCCATGTCTCGATGGTAAATATGGGTTGTGCATTTTCGATGCGGAGAATGAAACGACAGCGAGTGAGTTTATGAATGCCGACCCAGCGATTGCGATGGGGTTGATGACCGGAGAACTGCATCCCTACAAGGTTTCGCTACTCAGGAAAAGCGAAGAAGTGGATGTGGGGAAGAAGTAGATAACTAGTTAAAGGAATTTATAAAATGGAAAACATTAAAGAATTTGAGCAACTTATTTACAAGAGGATAAGTTGCAAGTTGTGTCACGAATCAAACCGTATGTGCCATTTTGAAAAATTTTTCGATGAAACAGATGAAAAATTGTTAGGGTTATGGGATCCATTACACTTCGGAAATTTACTTTGTTCTGAAATTTTAATAATTGGCCAGGATTACAGCAATGTTGATTATTTGGAGAAAGCAAAAAGAAGCCGAGAACAACTTTACATACAAGAAGAGAAAAGTCCGACGAATAAGAAAATAAGACGGTACTTGAACAAAGTAGAATGGAAAGAGAAGCCAATTTATTTCACGAATGCAGTTTTGTGCATAAAATTCGGTACAATGAGTGCTAAAATCGACCGGAAATGGGTTGAAAATTGTAGTGAAGAATTCCTTAAGCCTTTAATCGCTGAATACCTCACCAACCTTCGAACAATCATCACTTTAGGCGAAGGAGCACTCTCGGCAATTAAATACTTAGATTTAAACACGATAAATAAACCCTTCAAGAACGTTGTCGCCAAACCGCAATTAGTTAAAATTGATCAAAAGCCTTACAAATTAATACCCATGTACCATCCGGCGTGCCATTTAGATGTTGTTAGAAAATCAACTGGCAAGGAACCAGAAGAGATCTGGAGGTCGATAAAGCTTTGACTATTCATCGCCGGTATTGAATTCTTCCTGCTGGTTTTCTTCATTGCGCTGTTGGTCTAAGGCATCCTTCAGGGCTTGTTCCGCGGAAATATTCGTCCAGCAGACCGCCTGTATGACCGGCCAAAACCGGTTCATCATCCCGAAGCCCATGAAGACAAACGGGCCGACAAATTCAGTGGGAAAGACATTTTTCTGATGAGGGTAACCGACGCGGAACCGCACCTCCCCATCGTCATTGTCCAATTCGAAATTTCCGAATGCCAAATCGTAATTGATGCGGTTGAGAATATCGAGAATGCGCGTCCGTTTCGATTTTGGTGCGCGGAAAGTGTGGGTGGTGAGAGCGATGAAATTGCTCTCGCCAAGCAGGAACATCGTATTGTACCGCGCGTTATCGAGCTCCATTGCAACCCGGAGTCCGCGCCCGGGTTCGAGGATGTCATACTCCAACCCCGCGTTATCAAGGAATTGGAGGATTTGGCCAAATAACGGCGACGCCGTCGATTCCGACGGCGTCTGTTCCGGTTGATGTTCCGATTCGCTCATTCAATGCCTAATGTTTGCGGGCGCACCCATCATGGGAAATAAAGAAAACTCTCAAGGGACAAAATAAATTACGAACTTGACATTTACAAGATTTAAAGGTGTTCGTGAGCCGGCACTAAGAAATATGTGCAGGGTTCTGTCCTACGAAAAGAGTAAAAAGAAAAAGAATAAAAAAGAAACTTTCAAAGGACAGACAAGAATGTCTGTTCTACGTAAAAGAATAAAAGAAACTGCATCAATTACGGGTAGACACAGTGACCCGTCCCTACCCTGTGAAAGCGAAATGCCACGGTGTAATGTTATTGCTTGCCCATTGATGCAAGGAACAACTCGTTTGTCTTCGTTCCGCGGATACGGTCGTTCAGGAACCGCATCGCATCGGCAGGCGACAAATCGCCAAGCATATTGCGAAGAATCCAGATCCGGTTGAGTTCCATTTCGGCGAGCAACAGTTCTTCGTGACGGGTACCGGACTTATTGACGTCGATAGCCGGGAAGATGCGCAGTTCAGCCATTCTGCGGTCGAGTACGATTTCGTTGTTACCCGTACCTTTGAATTCTTCAAAAATTACTTCGTCCATTCGGCTTCCGGTATCGATAAGCGCGGTTGCGATAATCGATAACGAGCCACCCTCTTCGATGTTACGGGCGGCACCGAAGAATTTCTTCGGTTCGTACAGCGCCGTGGCATCCATACCACCGGACAACACCCGACCGGAATGCGGTGCGACAGCATTGTGGGCACGGGCGAGACGGGTAATCGAGTCGAGCAAAATCACAACGTCATGCCCATACTCGACGAGCCGCTTCGCTTTCTCGATGACCATATTCGAAATCTGGATATGCCGTTCCGGTTTTTCGTCGAAGGTCGAAGAGATGACTTCGCCGTGTACCGTCCGTTGCATATCGGTTACTTCTTCGGGACGTTCGTCGATGAGCAGAACGATGAGAAGCACTTCGGGATGATTGCGGGCAATCGAAGTCGCAATCTTCTGCAGAATAATCGTTTTACCGGCTCGGGGCGGCGACACGATTAGCGACCGTTGCCCTTTACCGAGTGGTGTAAAGAGGTCGATGGTACGGCTGGTGATGTCGCACCCGTCAAACTCTTGTTTCAATTTTTCGTTGGGATAAATCGGTGTCAGGTTATCGAAGAGAATCTTGTTGCGAGTTTCTTCCGGCGCTTCAAAGTTGATTGCTTCTACTTTTAGCAGCGCGAAGAAACGTTCGGATTCTTTCGGCGGACGTATCTGACCGCTGACGATATGTCCTTTACGGAGCCCGAATCGCTTGATTTGCGACGGGCTGACGTAAATGTCGTCAGGGCCGGGTAAATAGTTCGAAGTTGGGCTGCGAAGGAAGCCATATCCTTCCGGCAGGATTTCGAGCACACCGTTAGCGAAAATGAGACCGTCTTTTTCCGTTTGTCGTTCAAGGATTTTAAAGATCAAATCCTGACGCGGCATACCGGAATAGTCGTCTATTTTCAGCGATTTTGCGATGTCGTTCAGCTCGGAGATTTTGAGCGATTTTAATTCGGCGAGTTCCATGGGAGTTCTCAAGCGAGGGAATATAATACAACAAACTGAAGCCCCCCTCGAAAGGGTCTTCAATGTGTCTGATGGCAAGGGTTATTGGTTATTTACCATACAGGAGAGCACTCAGGTATGGAGAAATCATTTCAGGCATGTGATACCGCAAGTTATAGGGTGAATCTCACATTGTCAAGAAGAAATACGAAACAACTCATAAAATCGTGGGTAGCCATCAAATTGACTTATTCTCTTGGAAATTGGGTAGTAATGCGCCCACTAAGTAGTGAGAACCGGTTAAAACGATACAATCTGTCGCTTCAGCATCATCACGCGCCGCTTGCAAAGCCGCCGTTGGTGTCGCGAACGCATACGATTCACAGCCCGCATCTTCAAAATATTTCGCTATCTCGCGACCATCACGTGCCCGTCCTTCTGTTAGAGACGCGGCATAGACAATCGGTTTAAGCGGTAATAACGCCGCTACAACTCCTTCAATATCCTTATCGGCAAGCAAACCCATTACGAGTCGGAATCGGCCTTGGATAGCTTTCTTACGCGCAAGGAGAGTAGTACATAATGCCTGTGCGCCAGCGGGATTATGGGCGACGTCGGCAAGTACCAATGGATTATGCGTCAGCGGTTCAAGACGCGAACTCCAATCCGTTTTCGGTAATCCTTCTGATAATGCCTTATTGTTGAATTGACTCAGCCCTTGAGAGCGGGCAGCGAGTAATACGCAAAGCACCCCTTCCAAGTTTTCACGCTGATGTTTTCCGATTAGTGGTAGTTGCAAGGTTGTAATACCCGCAAATTCCGATTGTGCTTCTTCTGAAATTGTTTCGATGCGAACTAATTGCCCTACTTGTTCAAGTGTGACGGATGTATCCCGGATGACATGAACTTTAAGAGTGCTTGCCGCATTCCGGTA
>CAZPUW010000298.1:0-4191 GCA_964589795.1 uncultured bacterium | reverse complement strand
TAGTGAGAAGATGGGTTGGCTAGAGGGATCTAAGCGCTGAATAACGGGATCTTTCACCCCTGTCGGAAGATTCGCACGGATACCGGAAACTTTATCGCGAACATCCTGTGTAGCAGTACGGGCATCTATTTCAAGTTTAAATTGAATAACGACGATCGATGCACCTTCTTGGGAAGTAGAAGTAATATGATCAATTCCCCCGGCAGTGTTGACCGCGTCCTCAATAATTTTGGTTACTTCGGATTCGATCTGTTCCGGTCCTGCACCTGGAAGAACCGTTGTTACGGTAACATAGGGAATGTCAACGTTGGGATACTGATCGATCGAGAGTTTTTCATAGGAGAACAAACCCAGCACAATTAATACCAACACCATCATTGTGGCAAAGACCGGTCGTTGGATGGAAACATCAGAAAGCTTCATTGTCGCAGCTCCGTAGTACGGGTAAATCGAATTTCATATTACATTCTGGCAGTTACGACAGTTACTTTGCTGCTGTCCCGCAGATTATTCCAACCGACTGACACAATACTATCTGCTTCTTTAAGTCCCTCACGGATGGCAGTTTTAAGTCCATCGGAATTTCCTAAAGTGACTGTTTTCAAAAAAGCCATTCCGTTGTGTACCAGGTAAACACGATTGTTTGTTCCGTCACTGATGATTGCTTGATTTGGTACTACCAGTGCTTGTGACTGAGTTTTGCCGCTGGACTTCACCTTTACAAACATTCCTGGCTTGAACCAATGCTCATTAGTATTGCGAAACAGAGCCCGAACTTCGAAGGTACGGGATTGAATATCGGCAGATTTATTGAACTCGGATACTTTTCCTTTAATCGTCTGATCCGGTCGGCTATCCGAAAAAACCGATACCTCTTGGCCAATAGACAGATCACCAAGATCATCTTCATTCAAGTTGAAGATGACCATCATTTCATCCAATTTGGCGATGGTTACCAGGCCGATACCGGGATTGGAAAGTTCACCTACTCTAGCTTTAAAAGCTGTTACCACGCCAGAAATCGGAGCCACTAATTCGATACTTTGTTTTGCAGCTTCGTAGTTGGCTTTCGCAATATCATAAGCCGTCTGTGTACCATCGAGTGCTTGCTGTGAAATTGCACCATCTTTTAGCAGTGCTTTCATACGTGTGAGGTTTTTTTCCGCATTTAGAAAATTTGCTTCGGATTGGATGTACTGCGAACTCGGGCCACCTTTGTCAAGTACAACCAGCACATCCCCTTTTTTCACTGATGCGCCAACTTTTGAGTTGACTGCTACAATTCGTTCGGAAATCTTCGGCACAATATCGGCCTGTTCGGAACCTTCCAACGCTCCAGTATAGCTCCTGGTTATCGCTAAGTCTTGCCGTTGAACAGCAACAGCTTCTACCGGAGTGACAATTGCATCACTGGTTTTATGTTCAACTGCGGCTTGACCCTTTTGGTTACACCCAGTGATTACTCCCAGAATGAGAATTGCGAATAGACTTATGTAGATCAGATGCAAATAATACTTTATTAACAATGTTCCATCCTCCACCGTGTGGTGTAACACAATACTAATTAAATCTATTGATGAAGCTTGCCGACATAATACTGCCAGTCGGTTTTAGCCGTCAGATAGTCGTAAATCGCCGTTGAATAGTTTGTCTGGGCGCGGGTCATGGCGACTTGGGTATCGAGCAATTCTAATTGTGTACCGATTCCATTTTGAAATCTTGTCTGGGAAATCTGGAGCGCCTTTTCCGCTTGCTTGCGCCCCTCCGATTGTGCTTGAATACGCTTGCTCGCTTCGGTCAATTGGTCGACGGCGCTTTCAATCTGAAGCTGCAAACCTTCTTCCGCTTTGATCCTGGTTAACTTGACTTTCTTTTGATCGACATCAGCTTGTTGCACTTTTGCTGCTGTCCGAAATCCATCAAACGGGGTAAACGATAACGATAATCCATAAGCGAACGCATCAGACCATTGGTAATTATTGAACTTAAACGTGTTATCCTGCGTCTGCCATCCGTAAGATCCAATCAGATACAGGGTTGGGAAGTAATTAGCTTTCTCGATCGCAGTATTTTTTTGCAATAGGGATTCCTGTATACGTAACTGTTGCAAAGTTGAGTTCATGCTGCTTGCAGTTTGATCACCTGATGCAATCTCGTCATTCGATACCGCTGTGTATTCCAGTTCGCCTTCCAGTGACAATTCCTCTGTAAGTGGAAATGCGAGCAGGTTCTTCAAGGCATTCATTGCTAGTTGGTAGTTGTTTTCGGCGGAAATAACTATTGGTTCGGTATTTGCCACCTGCACCTCGGCGCGCAATAAATCGAATTCGGCGGCCATCCCATTGGTATACATGGATTGAACGTTGTCACGGTTTGCCTTGACAACATTATAGCCTTCACGATTCACATCGACCAATTTCTTGGTGAGTAGCGCTAGATAAAAGGCTTTGGTCACATTCCGGATCGTGTTTTCTTGAGTCGATTGGTAGGATTTGTTATAGAACTCACGATAAGTTTTCGCAATATCCAAACCGATCCCGACTTTCCGACTAAGCAATGGCTGCGTTAAGTTGGCAGTCGTACTGTATGTGTTGTTCAAGACAGTAGTGATAAACATCCCATTGAATAACATTTTTTGAGCAATGGAATTGCGCTGATACGTACTTGAGATATCAACCTGAGGTAGAGCGTACGACCATGCTTCACGTACTTGTGCGTTCGCCTTCGAAATATCTAGTTGCGAAGTCATTACGTCTCGGTTTTGATTGAGCGCAAGTTCTATAGTTTTCGAGAGGGTAAGATTCCGAATTGGAGATACGGTAGTAGAATCACTCGCCCAGGTTGCAAATGACGCCAGACTCGCGAGAGAAAGTATCGATAAGACGACAGCGAACCGGCGTTTAGTGTGGGTCAAGAAGCACATACCGACGGTCCTTTAGTGCTGTGAATGGCTACACCATCAAAAAACGTTGAAATAACTAACTCGATAATTGTGTCTTGTTCGACTTCCTTGATCGGAAAGTGTTTACGCTGAGTCCCCATTCCGAACGTACGTACCATCAAATCGAACAGTCCCGCCATTTGCAGGGCATCCCCCTGCTTGATCCTACCAGCATCCATCTCCATTTGTAGCGGACGTGCGATAACTTGCCAAATTTGAACGATATCATTCATCATCACTTTCATTCGCTCGTCGAATGACTCGGTATCCATCGCATGGCTTTCTTTTATTAGCATGTGAAAAAATTCATGTTCTTCACCGAGTGATAATACCGTTCTTGCATAGTTGCGAAACTTTTCGCGTGTAGACCCATCTTGTCGTTCAATTGCGCGTTCAGCAATTGCAATATTCTCATGGGAGAATTGTTCAATTAATCCCCAAAGCAGTTCCTTCTTGCTGGCGAAGTAGTTGTATAAAGTCCCTTTACCGAACTCGGATTGTTGAGCGATCTCATCGAGGGTAGTATTGAAAAAACCCTTCTCGAGAAAAAATTTTCGCGCAGCTTTGAGAATTTCATCTCGCCGTTGTAACCTCTCCTGTTCCTTACGAGACAGTTTCGGTGGGTTCGTTTCTTTATTCATGGATTTGTCCTCGACTTATCGGTCATTTTTTTCGCGTGTATGTCGCATATTGTGACCAATGCGTCCAATACTGTCTAATTGGTCGCAATATGACTAATCAGTCATAATTTAAGAAGCATTACCTAGATCTCCAACTTGAAACAAGTGATAAATTTTAATCTATTGAATTATATGAACTTAGACGTAAAAGCAAAAAATCTAATTTTCTTCGAAAGAAAAATCCTAAGACGCTACATCACCGTGCATTTCTTGATCGATTTGAAGAAATCGATCATTGGAATCCTGCTGCTGATGCACGAAAGCTAAAGGTTCTACCGAAATGTGTGACAAAATCTTTAGTTCGTGTTCCTGCTGGATTCGAAAATACCATTTCGAGGATAACGATACTTCTGGTGGCAGTGACGCTTTCATTGCGTTTATTGTTCTGTCCGCCGAAAAATGGATAAGTTCTTTTGTGAACAATTGATTTTTGGAATGGAGCTAGCCAGAGTAGGTTCCTTTGGTACGAACTCAAGATTTCGTTTGAAATGATATTGACATTGTGTGCGAATGTTTGATCCCACAAACGTCGTGATCAATACATTACATTGTACATTACTGCTGTAGCTG
>CAZPUW010000297.1:0-4212 GCA_964589795.1 uncultured bacterium | reverse complement strand
AACACGTTGCGAAGAATCACGGAGAGCGGTTCGCACTACCTGAATACCAACTTTGCGATCAAATGAACGCAACGCTTCGATAATCATGATACGGGATTGGGTATTCGTGTCGTTGTATATTTTTGTCAAAGTATCGATGGCAAGCGAATCAGGGAGGTTCTTTATCCACGCGTATTCTGCATAACCCTTGCTTACTTTTCTTTTAGCTTGTTTTTTGAGGGGTTGCGAAAGCACGCTACTGGCGAGAATTGTCGAACAGACGAGAACGAAAAGGAGGAAACGAAGGTTCATGGTTCACCTCTTTGGCGGTGGTAGTTAGAGTTTTCACAATATAGTTAAAAAGATGGTGGATGGTGGATGGGAAAGGATGGTTACCGGTTATCAGTCGCCGGTTGTTAGTTAAAGGAAGTAAAGAGGTGCAACCGGGGTTAATAAATGAAGCACAAGACACAAATGCCGAACATTTCTAAACAAAATGACGCTCGACAAGAATGTCGGGCGTTCTGGTTAAGAATAACAAAGCCACCTTGCGGACTCGAACCGCAAACTCTCTTGCTAAAATACAAGAAAGCCATTCTCTCGAATGGCTCAATGGAGCCACCTTGCGGACTCGAACCGCAGACCTGCTGATTACGAATCAGCTGCTCTACCAACTGAGCTAAGGTGGCATTAACCGCCACAATTATACGATAATCAAGGTGTGAAGTCAAACGCGCACATTACACGGTAACGCTATCAAAATCATAGAGTAAGTCCAACACCGCATGGTTAGTTCAATTGCAGGTAACGCCGGTACGACGTATCATTAAGTATACTACCAGTAACGATTCTGCTCATTTCTATTTGGGAATACTATGAAAACGAAATTTTTTCTTGCATCACTTATTCTATTAACTCTTTTCACCGCTACTTTTGCCGCCGATTCACTTCAACTTCGTGGTAAAATCGGTCTTGGATTTCAGGGATCCGCGCCCACACCGGGACTTAGCGCAAAATATGAATTCTTCGATCCGGTACAAGTGCAGGGGATTTTCGGCATCTTTGGCGACAATACTTATTACGGTGGGCGACTGCTGTACGGGTTCAAACAACCCTATCACACCGCGTACATTTTCGCATCCGGTGGCGGCTGGCTGGTACGAAACCAAGAAACATCGGTCGTGATGCCCGGTGGTATGTACGAAAACAAAAAAGTAATTCAATATGGTCAGGTGTATGGCGGTGGTTTCGGCTTGGAGTGGTTCTTTCGGGGTCTCCCTGAATTAGGTGTCAGTTTCGAAGTCGGCTTTGCAAACTATCATGAACCACCGGGAACCGAGGATTCTTCCGCAATGATTGGTGGAATGGGACTGCACTATTACCCACTAACGTCTAAATAGAAACTCTTTTACTTACACAAAACGTGAGGCAAACACCTCGCGTTTTTTTATTCAGACGTCTTGAAGGTTGTTTTAAACGAGTTGCTCTTCTATGAATGCGGGTACCGGGGTGAAATCCCAGTCGAATACTTCGTTGAGAGCACCGATTAACGGGGTGTGAGCTTCTTCGATTGTAACTAGACGTCCGCAAAGAAGAGAAAGTGAAGTGACGGGAGCATCGCCGATGCCGCAGGGAACGATACCAGTAAAGTGGGAAAGATTCGGATTGACATTCAACGCAAAGCCGTGCATTGTCACCCAGCGCGAGACCCGAATCCCCATCGCACACACTTTCGCCCCTTTCACCCAGACTCCGGTACGACCGGCAATGCGCTCGCCAGTGAAGCCGAATGATTCAACTGTCTTGATGATGACTTCTTCCAAGTCGCGCAGGTAGCGATGAATGTCGCTTCCCCGCGGTTGGATGTCCACGATACCGTAGCCGACAATTTGACCGGGACCGTGATAAGTAATGTCACCGCCACGGTCGGTTTCAAACAATTCGATTCCGTTGGCTTTTCGTTTTTCCTCATCCCACAGCAGGTATTGTAAATCGCTGTCGTCGGTACCGGCACTGCGCCCGTAGGTGTATACAGGGGGGTGCTGAAGCAACCAAACGAAATCGGGTATATCATTCGACTGGCGCAGTTTGACGAGCCGTTGTTGCTCGGTATAAGCGTCGGAATACCGGATAAGCGTAGAATCGATGCGGAGGTTTGCTGGTGTTGTCATGTTACAAGTGTTACGAGAAATGAAAAAGGCAGGCGTAGTGCCTGCCTTTACTCAAACTCTCTACACGTGACTATTCTTCGTCAAGATCATCGACAAAAAACGGTTTGGTCGCCGGGTCAACGGTAATCCATTTGCGGTCAATGCGTTCGTAGAACCGAACTTTTCCTTCCACTTTGGAAAAGATGGTGTGGTCGCGGCCCATACCGACATTCACGCCGGGATGAAACTGTGTACCGCGCTGACGGACGATGATGTTACCGGGAATAACCCACGAACCGCCGGCTTTTTTCACACCGAGCATTTTCGGACAAGAATCGCGTCCGTTCCGTGAACTGCCTACACCTTTTTTATGTGCCATGATATGCTCCTAAATCGCCGGTTAGAGCGCGATTGAATCAATTTTAATCATCGAATATTTCTGGCGGTGACCACCCTGCTTGATGTAGCCTTTACGGCGTTTCTTGTGAAGCAGGTGAATCGTTTTGTCGTGATTGTGGTCGACCACAGTTGCGGTAGCAGAACCATTGATGTAGGGTCTGCCAAGATTCACTGTTCCATCATCCGCCACGGACATCAGAAACTTGTCGATGGTCAAGCTTGCGCCGACTTCTTCAGCCAATTTGGGTACGCGGATGGTATCACCGGTGGTGACTTTTACCTGCGTCCCTTTAAAATCTGCGATTGCGTACATTTCGCGTTTTATCCTTCGTTATGCTGTTCCACAGTGCCGCCTCCCAGACTCGAACTGGGGACACATGGATTTTCAGTCCATTGCTCTACCACCTGAGCTAAAGCGGCATATTTAAGCACTGGGCACCCATTCAAATGCAAACTGAAAGGTACATTATTCACTTCCCGAATGCAAGCTGGCGTTTCCGGGGGTTTGGGACGTGCTTAGGTGGGCTAAGATAATGTTTCTTTAGCCGTTTCAAAACTCGGGGTGGGGTGGGTAATTCAAATGGAGGAAGTGGATACCGGAAGATGGTTCCGGCATTCGATAGATTAATCTACTTAATCAGCCATTTTCAAATTGGGATAATAACAAAGAATATGGTAATCCTTTTACAAATTCTGCCATAAAATGCCAATCTGGTATAGGTTTACCTAAAATTACTACTGATGGTAGTTTTATTTTTGATTCTTCCATTCGCTTAATGTTCCATTTCCTACCATAACTAAATCGAAATCTTTCTTTCCGAATAATTGTTATAAGAAACATGGCTATGAAAGTATTCATTTCAAACAATGGATAAAGCACATTTACATCATCCAGAGCGAAGTAGGGAAAAGGTTGGTAGAATGCTTCGCCTATACTTCCATTATAATTCACTGTAAGTGAATTACCCCTATGATTCGGTGGTAAACTAATGTAATCATAAACACCATTATTAAATTCAATGGGACGTATACAGGGAGTAGTGCCTTCTTCCATTTCAGCATTAACAATTCGAGAACCCTTTTCAAGCAAAAATAATTCGTTGATTTTGTACCAATGCCATTCTCGTTCTGACAATTGGTGTGGATCTCCCAGAGATTGGCTTGTATCATGAATTGTCATAACAACATTATCAATCCAATCAGGAGGATTCTCTGGGATTTCGATTGATTTTAGAGTTCGATTTGCTTCACGACCGAATGCAGAATATTTGAATCGGTTTTTTTGTATGCACATACAGTAAAACAGCTTCACAGAATCTGACATCAGAGTCTTAGGTATTAAAACTGCTACATTTTGCCCAGTGTAAAATGGTTGAGGTTGAACAAATGCTGAAAGCAAATATGTGCCACCTAACGCGACAGTTATGGATCCTGCAGGTAAAGGTGAAATGTTACTAATTTGTTTAACCGAACCAACAACACCTAAATTTTTAGAGCTACGTGAAACGAATCTTACCCCATTTGGATCGGTAGTGTCTACGACTTCCATTTGCTTGAAGTCCAATTTAGTGCCATAACCTAGTGTAAAGAGATCGGAAACTTTCATAGCATTAGTTCTCGTTTAATATACGAAAAGCAACATATTTTTTTAATTCACGTTCAAAATCTGAAGATGATATGCTTT
>CAZPUW010000296.1:0-4215 GCA_964589795.1 uncultured bacterium | reverse complement strand
TTGATTCAAGAATATTACAAAACCGATTGGGAGAATATGGCAAAGGAAGTGGCGCGGGTAGATACCGCCGCGATGTTGCGTTGGATGGACAGCACGCTTGCCAATAGCGATGCGCAATGGAAAATCGTGTGTGCGCATCATCCGGTTTATTCTTCCGGTAGCGGTCACGGCGACACCCCGGAAGTCATCGAAAAAGTCCTCCCGATGCTCAAGAAATATCACGTGCAAGCATACCTTTGCGGCCACGACCACGATATGGAACATATCCACAAAGACGGCGAAATAACGGATTATTTCGTGAGTGGTGCTGCCGCTTCCACGCGCCAAATCAGCAAACAAGCGGGAACAAAATTTGCTTCGATAGCAACCGGATTTCTTGCCGCGACCATCTCAGCACAACAAATGGATGTCAATTTTATCGATGATAATGGGAAGGTGTTGTACGAGACGACTGTGGGGAAATAGCCGATTAGTTTTGGTGAGTTTTTGGTTGAATAACTTACTTCACAAACACAAACTTCCGGACGATCTCTTTCTCCCCCGCCTTCAGACCGATGAAATACACACCGGAAGCGACTGACCGCAAATTGCGATCAACGCCCGACCATGAAATTGTATGTAAGCCGGGTCTTTGAATACCAAAAAATTCATTTAATACTTCTCTTCCTAAATCGTCGTAAATTCTCATACGAATTGGAGCTAGCGACAACAATTCATACCGCAAACGAATTTCACCATTCGCCGGATTGGGGTATAGCTTATCGATGGAAAACATAGCTGGAACTTCGTGGGTTTCCGCCGGTACTGCTAATACTGGAGTATCCGGCGCGTGAAAGCGAAAATCGGAATCAACACAGTTAATTACCTGTGCCTCGTCGCTGAAAAGTAATTTTATCTGAAACAATCCACCGCTAAAACCCGGGAAAAGAAGATCTGGACCCATTGTAAAGGAAGAATCGTGAAACATTCCATTAGGCATATTCTGCCTCACCTCATACATGGAATCCTCTGAGTAGACACTATCAATCAAATATTTTATCCACCTTCTTCCGTCCGACATGACAATGATGTCCGCCACATTCTGTGGTAGAGTGTCAATCCACATTATTTGGCACTGGGTGTTATAACGCCTATCATCACCCCAAAAGAAACCGTCTTCTACTGGGTAAAGTGGTGGTGCTGATGGTGGATTCGTAGAATCTCCCCGTAAGGTGTCTAATCGGACAAAACCACCATCAGAGTATCGGAGGAATCGCAAATCTACGAGTCGCGACCAAAATGGATGAGCAATGCTGTCTTGCTGATGCGAAATTACAACATAATTTCCAGATCGAATTAAACTGATATTGTCTTCGCGAATTTCAGCCGGCGATCTTGGCGTTTGCCAAGCGATGCTCCCGTTTGCACGATAGTGAATGTAGACTGAACCAAAATAATTCAGTGAAGGACTAACCGTGTCTAACACCATTGCAAGAACTCCACCTTCCCCGTCAGAACATAAAATGTTGTTGTAACTAGACCGCGGTGGAGTGCTCCAGACAATCTGCCCCAAGCTATCACGTCGTTCAATAAAACTAAGTTCTGGAGGATTTATCGGGATACTGTCCCTTGGTAAAAACCACCAATAGAGGTAAGAATCTTTCTCTATTCCGGGTACGATCGAATACAAAACGAGTGCACTTGAATCGAGTTCAGGATGTATTCGTAAACCGTTGACTCCGAAAACTAGGGAACCATCTCCACGAACTCGTTGGTAATGATTCTGAAATATTCCGTTCAGTGCGTCGCCATTCGTTCCGACACAAATGAAACCATCATCCGTTTCCGTCCAATTTTGGTAAAGGACAGTGGGTAAAATATTCCTTCCGTTGATTCCAAGCGGCAAGGAGCCATCGTGATTCACGATCTGAATCAGCGCGGGTGTTTGAGTCATACTATTTAAACCGCATCCGAACATCACTGAACTATCGGCACGGAATTTAACGACGTGTGGTTCTATACTACCTTGAAGTCCAGAGTAAAAAGGAATAAACTGGTGAGAGCTGGTCGGCCAATCTGCCCATGCAGTTTGTAAAATCAGAATAGTTACCGTGAACAATACCATAAATGGTAACAACGTCGGAACCTTAGAGTTGCCGTGGACATTCGGAAAGAAAAATGTACAACGACTCAAATTCATCATTCACCTCAAATCTGGAGTTTCATGTATCTCATATTCACATTCAACAATATACACTAAACAACAGCAATAGAATGCAATATCAAACTATTTCCGAAAGCATAAATCTTGCCTTACGGATAAATGAAGTATTTTCAGAGGTTTCTCCTTATTCGTATTATATTGATAGACATTTGAGAAAGGACTTCTGTGGAAGCACTACGCGCTAAGGTGTATGATGCACTTAAAACCGTTCGATATCCCGGATTGAACCGGGATATCGTTTCATTTGGATTAATCAACGAAGTCGAAGTCGACGACAACGGCAAAGTAGTCGTCAAAATCGAACTAACCACGCAAGACACCAACGTCGATAAAATTCTTGGCTCCGATATCAGATCGGTACTGCAAGCGGTGAAGGGAGTAGGGGAGGTCGAAGTACTTGCCCGCCACCTCCCGCCAAAGCAACCGCAATTCGGTGGTCACGGTACTGCCGGTACGCCGGAAGAATCGCTAATTCCCCAAGTAAAGCACTGTGTCGCAGTCGCCTCCGGTAAAGGAGGGGTCGGTAAATCGACGGTCACGGTCAACCTTGCTTTAGCGATGGCGCAACTCGGTAAGAAAGTCGGGATTTTGGATGCTGACATCTACGGCCCGTCGCTCCCGATGATGTTTGGAATAGACGAAGCACCCGAAGTTGTGGAAGGAAAAATTATTCCGCACGAAAAATACGGTGTTCGCATTATGTCTGTCGGTTTTTTAATTCCACAGGATCAAGCGCTGATTTGGCGCGGCCCGATGGTCATGGGTGCTATCGAGCAACTCCTGCGTGATGTTCATTGGGGTGAGCTTGATTTTCTATTCGTCGATATGCCCCCGGGAACGGGTGATGCACAACTCACGATGGCGCAGAAAGTCAAACTATCCGGTGCCGTAATCGTCACGACCCCGCAAAACATTGCGCTATTGGATGCCGTCAAAGGGGTGACGATGTTCCGCAAAGTGGAAGTACCAATTCTCGGCTTGATTGAGAATATGAGCTATTTCCTTTGTCCACATTGCAATGAACGAACCGATATTTTCGATACCGGTGGCGGTAAACGCGAAGCGTTGCGGTTGGGAATACCGTTCCTTGGTGAAATACCATTAAATGCAGTTATTCGTGAAGCGGGTGATAACGGCCATCCCGAAGTGCAAGCTCATCCCGATTCACACACATCGCAAGTATTCCGTGGTGTTGCTCAAGCAGTAGCGAACATTTTACCGTAATATCTTATACTGAAGGTTGGACAAACCCTTACGGTTCACAGAAGGTAACTTTGTCGACCATCTTGATATTTTTTAATTGGAGGTTGGACAATTTTGTCCGACCATCTTTGGAGTAAATCAAATGCCAACAGAACCAGAAATCATGGAAGCCCTCAGCACGGTTTTTGACCCCGAAACGGGTCTCGATATTGTGAACATGGGTCTTGTCTACGACGTCCAAGTCGAAGGGACAAAAGTTAAAATTAAAATGACGCTGACGACCCCCGGTTGCCCGCTATCCGACCGGCTCTCCGGTGGTGCCCGTACTGCCCTTCTCCCCTTGGATGGAGTAGAAGATGTCGATGTCGCAATTGTGTGGGATCCACCATGGCACCCTCGCATGATGTCCGATGAAGCGAAACTGCAACTCGGATTCAAGGTTTGAGTGAAGAACCCGAAATTGACCGATGGGATGGGTGGGACGACCCGCTCGAAGAAATCACCAAATTTATTCGAGCGGTCGAGCCGCGCCTAATTTCCGAAGAACTCTACCGGCTACTGCTACGCGAACAAGTGACGGAATGGATGTTGGCGGAAGGGCTCGACCCACTCGATGCCGATTCGGGACGTTCCTTTTTCGCTGAACGTAACACCGAACTCAACGCCGCCACCCATCGCCGATTACTACAATGGTGTGCATCCATCTCTTCCCGTGAAGGTTAATACAACTCGATGAAAATTGGTTTTGTCGCCGATATACATGAAGATTGTAAGCGCCTTGAAGAGGCGCTTTTTCTCTTAGATTCGCA
>CAZPUW010000295.1:0-4215 GCA_964589795.1 uncultured bacterium | reverse complement strand
GACTAAACGCGAACTTGTTTCGCGATGGTTGCTCGACCGAATTAGCACGGAAAAACATTACGAAGTTCGGTCGGCTTATTGGTTGACACTCGGAGTGTTAGCACCGGAATTGCCTTCGATTGAAATCATCCGTAAAGATTTAACCCATCCGAATGATTTGGTACGAACTGCGCTAATGTTATCACTCGAACGATTTGAATTGAGGGGAATATCGACCGACCGCTATGCAGTAGAAATTAACGGTGACTTACTGTTGACCAGTTCGCAATTTGTACCGAACTTTCTATTACGGCGTGCGGCAGCGAAATTTCAGAAGGCGAGACAGGATTCCCGATGATTTACTGGTTGTGCAAAATGGGACTGCGTATTCACGGACTCGGATTTCTCCGGGTAACGCAATTCGTCTCGTTTCGCTCCATCGCCGCGGCGTTAACTGCACTGTTGGTCGCAGTGTGGTTGGGACCCCGATTTATACTATGGCTCCATAACCGCGGATTACGCGACGTACCGAAGGGCTTTATAATAGGAGACGCGGAATCGAAAAAAGGGACGCCGGTGATGGGGGGGCTGCTGATTGTCGCGGCACTGCTCACATCGGTATTCATGTGGTGCGATTTGAGCAACCGGTTTGTGCAATCGTTGATTCTCGCAACCGTGTTTTTTGTGTCGATGGGTGCTTATGATGATTACAAGAAAATAAAACATGGTCATGGGGAAGCGGGGCTGTCGCAATTTTCGAAGCTGGCATTGCAAGGAGCGTTCGGTATCGCGTTAGGGTGGATGATCGGCTATTCGGATTTTTCACCTTATGCGGACGTATTCCGTACCGAGATAAATATTCCATTTTTAAAACCGTCGTTGTATGGCGGGTTGGATGTCGATTTAAAGTGGTTTTACATACCGTTCGTAACGCTGACGATGATGTTTATTTCCAATTCGGTAAATATTGCGGATGGCTTAGATGGCATGGCGATTGTTCCGTCGATTATCGGAGCGGCAGTATTCGCGTTTTTCGGTTATGTTATCGGCACCCGTGATGAAGCGGCTTATTTACTTTTCCGCCATGTCATCGGCACCACGGAATTGACAATATTCATTGTCGCATTGGTCGGTGCGGGTTTCGGGTTCCTATGGTTCAATTGTTACCCAGCGCAGGTGTTTATGGGGGATGTCGGATCGCTCTCTCTTGGCGGCATTCTGGGCACTGCAGCAATTTTACTTAAACAAGAAACGCTGTTTTTATTCGCCGGGGCATTTTTCGTCGTCGAAGGGCTTTCTTCTTTTATCAGCCAACACGTCGGACATGAATATTTAGGACGCCGGTTAATCTCGCGGGCACCGCTTCATCATGCGTTCCAACATGCGGGACTATCGGAACCGAAAGTTGTGGTGCGGGCATGGATTCTCTCGCTACTTGCCGGATTATTGGCGGTTGCTACTGTGAAGTTGCGTTGAGTAAGCAATGCCGAACGACGGTAAGAAATTATCTTCTGGTAAACTAATCTTCTCTATTTTCTACCCTTTCCTTTACTTATTTTTGATACTTCTTCTTTCGGGCGATTGGTTATGGCTCGAAGGGTGGTTATTCGGTTTGTGGTTCCTTGCGATGTATGCAACTATTGTTTTATACTTATACCGCAAAGACCCGGAATTACTTGCCGAACGGTTCAAATTACCGGATTCGGAAAATGCTAAACCGTGGGATAAATATTTAATTTATTCGGTAGGATTCGTCTTCTTAATTTGGTTTGCCGTGATGCCGCTTGATGCGAAACGGTTTGAATGGACGAAAAATTTTCCGGTTTGGCTGAAGGTCGCTGGTGGATTAGGATTGTGTTTATCGTTCTTTTTTCTGGTTCGCTCATTCACCGATAATACTTTTTTGTCGCCGTTGATTCGTATTCAATCGGAACGCAATCAACGAGTAGTTTCAACGGGTGTTTATGGTATTGTCCGTCATCCGATGTATCTCGGCGCGGTTCTGCTCTTTTTTGGCACGTCGCTATTGCTCGGCTCTAAATATGGCATAGCGTTGTCGTCGGTCATGACAATTTTTATCGTAGTCAGGGTTCGCGGCGAAGAGAAGATGCTACTGAATGAACTTGAGGGTTATGTTGATTACTCGAAGAAAGTTGTTTATAGATTAGTTCCTTTTATTTGGTAAAATTAAACGAAAAGGGTACTATACCTCAAATATAGTGTTAACCGGAGCTTCGGCATGAACCGAAATGTCTCTCTTCTTCTCCTGTTGCTGTTCAGCATATCATTTGCAGTTGCCCGCGATCTTGGGTTAAAAGCAAGTAGTATTCCGAATGATGCAGGGAAAGCTATTCAGCTAAATTGGGATTCGATACCGAATCCACCGGAAACCCATATCCATTTGTTCGTGGTAGAACGGGCAAAGTCGGCGGATGGGCCATGGACGGTGGTAGCGAACCCGGAACCGAATGCGGTTTCGATAACGGATGATGGTTCCGCCGGTGGTGCAAACGCTTTGCTCCCGGAGAAGGATTACTATTACCGGTTGCGGGTAGAATATGCATTGGCAATCCGGCATGGTGATTCGCTATTTGTCGATACCTCGAACCGGGTGGCAATCAGCTCGGAAGTTGCCGGGCCGGTGCATTCTGTACCCTCGTGGATTAATACCAAACATCTTGTCGTGATATTCCTCATTGTCGGATTCTTTACCGCAATACTTTATCTCACCAAGCAGGCGCATGCAGGTGCAAAGTTTTTTGTCCGTAAAATCGCGGGTCTTGCCGCAATCGACGAAGCCATCGGACGTGCCACCGAGATGGGGAAACCGGTTTTATTCGTTCCGGGCACTCAGGGTATCGATAATATCCAGACGATTGCCGGTATGATTATTCTTACCGAAGTATCACGGCGAACTGCCGAGTATGACGTACCTATCATCGTTCCTCTCAATCAAAGTTTTGTGGTTCCCGTAGCGGAAGAAGCTGTGAAGTCCGGCGCAATCAATGCCGGACGACCGGAAGCATACGTACCGGACAACATACGTTTCTTATCGGAAGAACAATTCGCGTTCACTGCCGGTGTTAGCGGTATCATGCTGAGAGAGAAACCGGCGGCAAATCTTTTCTTAGGCGCATTTTTCGCCGAGTCACTCATATTGAGTGAAGTTGGATTCTCGACCGGAGCGATTCAAATTGCCGGTACATCGAATGTCCACCAACTACCGTTTTTTGTAGTGGCGTGCGACTATACGCTTATCGGTGAGGAATTTTTCGCGGCAAGTTCGTACATCAGCGGCGATCCGGGATTGTTAGGGACGTTAAAAGGAACTGATTGGATGAAAATAGCCGCAATGATTTTGATAGTAGTTGGTTCGTTGTTGGAAACGTTCGGTGTAACCTCGTTCGCAAAACTATTCGAGATGTGAGCCCAAAATGAAACGAACTGTTCCTATCGCAATTCTTTTTATCTCCGGTCTGTTTATGATTGTCCAGTATCTGGTACCTCATTACCGGGTGAACGATGCCGCCGGGGTGATTCAACAGTGGGCAATTATCATCACAGCCGCGGCAACGGTGTTGGGTGTGGCGAATTTAATTCGCGTTTCGCTCGATCAAGCGTTGACGAAAAAGCAGGATTGGATGTATAAGTGGGTGATTTTGGTTGCGCTGGTCGTTACAGCAGTCAGCGGCATTTTCTGGGGGGTTGAGCCGGGTACATTCTGTAACGACATGATTTACTTCAATTTCTATACACCGATGGCTTCGACGATGTATGCTTCGCTGGCATTTTTTATTGCATCAGCGGCGTTCCGCGCGTTCCGGGTTCGAAGCTGGCAAGCGTGGTTGCTGGCATTGACGGCAGTGATTGTGATGTTGGGGAGAGTACCGTTCGGACGGTTGTTGTGGGGTGATTTTCCGTCGTTGGTCGATTGGATTATGAATGTACCTAACACAGTGGCGCAACGAGCGATTTTAATCGGTGCGGCGATGGGGGCGGTATCGACCGGATTGAAGATGATTTTCGGTATCGAGCGTAGTTGGTTGGGAGGGAGCGAGTAATGAAAAAACCGTTCTGGGAAGTAATTTCCACTCTCGACAAACGCTGGATTTTTCTGTCAGTATTTATCGTTATCACGTTACCGATACTATTCCCGATAAATCTGCCATTGAAGGCATCGGAACCGGTGAAAAAGTTCTACGAGAATATTGAGAGTTTGCCGGAAGGGTCATTGGT
>CAZPUW010000294.1:0-4225 GCA_964589795.1 uncultured bacterium | reverse complement strand
CGCAAACAACACACATATCAATGGTGCCGGTAGTTGGAGTTTGGGGTACAATATTGGTTTCAGCTATCCATTTTACGGCGGGTTACGAACTTTATACAATATCAACACCAACGGGATTCTCTCTTTTTCTCATCCAGCACAATTGAACCGGTGGGCGATAAATGTTTTATCTACCGAATTAGCCGTCGATACTGCGAGTACAACCGCTTCCGAAGGGATTTACACTTGGTATAACAACGATATATCGATTGTTCAATGGAATGCGCATACCGTTAGTTCGGGTCGAAGAGTCAAATTCGAAGTGATACTCATCAGTAATGGCGATTGTTTCTTGCAATACGACACTATTAACGTTGCCACCGGTGATTACTTTGTTAGTCTTGAAGCGGGCTTGATATATTTTAATATGACCGATTCCGCGACTGTCGCTACCGGCTCAGTTATCCATATATTCGCACCGGGAAATTCTTCGGCGCATGATTTTGTTCCGGTTCCGAACACATTTACAATTCAAGTATTTCCTAACCCGTTCAATTCCATGGCGAATGTACGGATCTCCACTTTCCGTCCCGGAAATGCTGAAATCAACTTGTATGATATAAACGGACGGTTTGTTCGTTCGCTGTACAATGGTGGTCTTGGTGTTGGGACAACTATGTTTCATTTCAATGCGGACGGTTTAGCTTCGTCCTCGTATTTTGTCCGGATGAAAAACGGAACGGAAATCCGGTCAGTACCTATTCTCTATCTGAAATGATAATATCGTCTGTACACAGGAAGGGTGCGGTTCGCACCCTTTTTTGTAACGTACTAACTTGTTGCATAATTTTAGTTACCAACTTTTGTTTTCGAGTTAATCATGTCAGAAATTTATGTCAGAAAATTTACACCGGAAGATGAAAATGCGGTCATCGAGATTTGGGAGCGGGCAAATCTGATTGTCCCATGGAATGATCCAAAGCACGATATCGCCATCAAATATGTATGGCAACCCGATTTGTTTCTCGTCGCGGAACAGGACGACATCGTGGTCGGGACGGCGATGGCTGGCTACGATGGTCATCGTGGGTGGGTCAACTACCTTGCGAGTGAGCGGTTGGGTGTGGGCAAATTGCTGATGGAAGAAGTTGAACGGTTGTTGAAAGAGCTTGGTTGTCCGAAAATCAATATTCAGGTTCGTGAGACAAATAAAGGTATTGTCCGATTCTACAAAAATCTTGGATACAATGTCGAACCTCTTATCAATCTCGGTAAACGGCTAAAATAAAAAGTGGCGCAGAAAACTGCACCACTTTTTCTATTCTTTCTAAATGCCGTTATTTCCCTTTAACGGCTTCCTTCCCGGCATCGAATGCTTTCAAATTTTGGTCGATGGTTTTCTTCGGCGCCATTTGTGTGATGGTATCTTTCCACACTTTCTCCGGGATACTCAAATCATTCGAAAGCGCACCCAACAGAATGGTATTGGCAAGACGGGGATTACCAAGTTTTAACGCAATGTCTTCCGCATCGATAGATACAACATGTCCGGCACACATCGCCTTCGCATCGGCAATGGGGTCAACTGGATATTTCGGCCCTTTGCGTTCGGAAGAGCTTGGTGGTTTAATCTGTTGTGTCGAAACGATTAAGTGCCCGCCGGATTTTACCTCATGGGCAAACCGCAACGCTTCCGATGCTTCAAATCCCAGTACCACATCGCAAGTACCCGCGGCGATGAGTGGACTATACACCTTCTCACCGAACCGCACATGGCTCGTCACGACGCCACCGCGTTGGCTCATACCGTGCACTTCCGATTTCTTGACATCGAAACCGGCGCGCAACGCCACTTCACACAAGATGTTCGACGCCAGTACGACCCCTTGTCCACCGACGCCAACTATCAGCACGTTTGTTAATTCTGACATGCTGCGACCTCACTTTCCTCGATTTCATGTATGGGGAATATCGCATCGAATTTGCAAACTTGTACACACAACGTACAGCCGGTACACACCGTTGCGTCGATAACCGGGATTTCCAGACCCTTCGCCGTCTTCTTTCCCGAGATTGCCAGTGCCGGACATCCAATCTTCAGGCACAATCCACATCCGGTACATGGGTCGTCTTTCACAACGTAGGGATTGATTTTAATTTTCTTCGGGAACAGTGCGCACGGACGGCGGGCGATTACTACTGACGGCCCTTCAAATGCGATGGCTTCCTTGAGTTCTTTCAGTGTCGTTTCATAATCGTAGGTATCGGTTATAACGAGTTTCTTAATACCGCATGCACGAACGATATCTTCGATAACAATCTTCGGCGAAACATTTCCCATCAGGTCATGCCCGGAGCCGGGATTTTCCTGACCTCCGGTCATTGCGGTTATGTCGTTATCGACAATCACCAGCGTCATATTCGCTTGGCTATACACCATATCCATCAGACCGGTGACGCCGCTGTGCAGGAATGTGGAATCGCCAAGCACCGCGACCGGTGGGTTCTTCTGGCCGGTAGCAGTTAGCGCGACGCCGATGGCATTACCGATGCTCGCACCCATGCAATAACAGGTGTGGAGCGTTTCGAGTGGTTTAAGTGCCGACAATGTGTAGCAACCGATGTCGCCAAAGACGTGTGCTTTCGCATCCTTCAATGCCATGAAGATTCCGCGGTGCGGGCAACCCGGACAAAGTACCGGAGGCCGCGGCATCACTTCCGCTGGTTTGGGTATAATTGGTTGGGTAGTTCGCAGACCGGCTTCAAACAAGCCCTTTGCTACTTTGTCAAGGTTCAATTCACCTTCTCGCGGGAAATATTTTTTCCCTTCGCACGCGATACCGATAACTTTCGCTTCTTCTTCGAGGAACGGTTCCAGCTCTTCAACAACGAGAATTCGCTTGCAATGTGCTGCAAGTTTTTTCGCTTTTTCTGCCGGGAATGGCCACACCATGCCGACTTGGAGGAAACTCGCTTCCGGTAACAATTCGCGGATGTATTGTGTAGCAACGCCGCAGGTAATGATACCAATTTCCTTGCTCTTCAGTTCGAGCTTGTTCCCTTCCCATTCATCGGAGAATTTCGCCAATTCTATCGACCGTTGTTCGACTACCGTATGGCGTACCTTCGCGAACATCGGCATCATCACAAACCGGGATATTTTCGGAACAAATTTTTCGCCGCGCACCGGTTCGCGCCATTTTCCCAGCTTTACGAGACCCTTGGCGTGGGCGATGCGGGTCGTTTCGCGCAACATCACCGGTGTATTGAACCGTTCGGAAATTTCGAAGCCGAGCATCGTAAAGTCGTGTGCTTCCTGACTATCCGATGGGTCGAGCACGGGAATTTTGGCAAACTTTCCGATGATGCGATTGTCTTGTTCATTCTGGCTCGAGTGCATATCGGGATCGTCGGCACTGACCAGCACAAAGCCACCCCGGACTCCTGTGTAGGTAAACGTCATTAATGGGTCCATCGCGACATTTACCCCGACGTGTTTCATACACACGATGGTTCTGGTACCGGATATAGATGCGCCGATGCCAACTTCGAGTGCGACTTTTTCATTGGGTGACCACTTCGCGAAAACCCCGGGATAAGTTGCAAATACTTCGAGGATTTCGGTCGATGGAGTGCCGGGATAAGCGGCGGCGAAATAGCAGCCCGCTTCACGCGCACCTTGCGCGATTGCTTCATTGCCGAATAGCAATACCCGGTTTTCGGTCGGTTCGTTCATGGATTCTCCTGAAACTACTGAGGGGAAACAACTTAGAAGTAAAAGAGAAGAAATCGGCGCTAATTGGTCGAAAAGTGCCGAATACTTAAAGTGAATTATTGCATAAGATAACGATTTTTTTGTGGTTAGAAAAATGGGCTGAAAAGCAAGAAGCGCGAGTGTTCGCGCCTCATTTCCCTTGTCTTTTACCAATCGTTCAGCGCTAACGCTTATTTCTTATTCCACTGCATTGAACGCGCTGGGTTGCCAATCACGGTGATTCCGGGCGGCACATCGTTGAATACACACGAACCGAGCGAAACGCGAGCGCCATCGCCGATTGCGATGTTGTTCAGTAACTGTGAGCCGGGTGCAAGCCACACATTATTGCCCACCCGAACGCTTCCGCTGACTACTGTGTGCGCAATAACCAAACAATCTTCACCGATCCTCGAGTTATGGCCGATATGGCATTGGTCGGAAATTTTCGTCAATTTTCCGATGACCGTGTCACCTAACGCACCTTGATCG
>CAZPUW010000293.1:0-4225 GCA_964589795.1 uncultured bacterium | reverse complement strand
TTGCGACGGGACAATTTCGCATTGGCGGACCCGATCCCTTTGGTTATTATTTTGCGGCTTACGAAAACGGTGGCGCACAAAATTTCACGTGGGATACTCATACCACAAACGCGATCATCCCCACTTTCTTCAATGGTCCTGACGACGGTTATGCCGCCGTTGATATCGGATTCTCTTTCCCGTTCTATGATTCGAGTTATACCCAAGTGTTTATCTGCACGAACGGGTATTTGACTTTCGGTTCCGGGTCAATAAACTTTTCTTTCTCACCGAATTATTTGCCGATGGCCAATGAACCTGCCGCGATTTATTTTTGGGGTCGTGACATGCACGCTGGTTTGGGGGGAACGGTTATTCGCTACGAACGTAAAACCGATCCACCTCGTTTATTGATTTCGTATGACAGCTTAGCGGAATACAATGCCCCCCAAAATCGAATTTCTGCTTCGATAATACTATATCAAAATGGTCAAATTCGCGTTTTGTACCGGTCGTTTCACGGCTCGTTACTATATGCTCAAAGTAACGCGATTGTCGCAGGGATACAGAATTATCACGGTAACGAATACCTAAACTTACTTCCACGTCCGGTGGGAAACTCTCCTCCTCCATTTGAATCTTACGATTATTACCCCGACTCAAACAGCGTTGTAGTGTATTCTACGCGCGTATTACCGGGCCACTTCTTGCCACCCGATTCCGCCATCGTTCGTGAAGACGTTGCGCTTTCTTGGTCGCCTATATTTTTTCCCGACCCAACGTCTTACTATGTTCACGGTATTTATCTCTCACAAACCCGTTCGCTGGTAGAAACAATGAGTGATCAAGCGGTGGTGGGCAGCACATCTTTTTTTGAAAACCCAAGTTGGCGAACCGGCTACAACCTTCTTCGCGGTAGAACATACTATTGGCGCATTGTAAATACATTTTATGATTCACTGGGAGAGCATCATGATACACTCTCACCGGTCATGCAATTTCAAACTGATTCGTTGTCACCGCTTCGCGGTCGATACAGTATCGGCTTCAACGGCACCAACTACCCGTCCATCTCAGGAGCAATCCACGACATCAACCGATTCGGCATCGATTCCGGTAGTGCCGCCTTCATTGTGGGGCCGGGGAACTATGACGACGGTCCGGATTCGATAACTTCGACAGCACATACGGGGCCGTATTCACGTGTTGTCTTTCGATCCAACTCGACTATTCCGGTGCGAATTTATAAAACCACGACACCGACGGCGCGCTTCGCTTATAAACTCGATAGTGCCGGGTATGTCTCCTTCGATGGCCGGTCGTCACTCGACAATTCGGTGGGTCGGTACATCACGATTTACCCCGACTCAAATTGTTCGGAAGGGTTTGTTTTCAAAGGTGGAAGTGATTATTGCGGTATCAGGAATATCAATATGTCAATGCCATCCGATAGCCGATTTGCACCAATTACTTTACGGGGAAATGGGGATACTGTTTATAACTGTAATATTGTCGGTGGATACACCGGAATAAAAATTAACGGCGAACCAGCAGTAAACAATTGTTATTTAGCCAACACGAAGGTGTCGAATTTTCTGCAATATGGAATAAACATTTCCGGATCGGCAAACACTACGATAAAACGCGATACCATCTGGTGCGATTCGCTGTCTCCGGTTGAGCTTTGTGGAATCTATGTCGCTAATGCGTTGAATACGACAATTGACGCAAATTGGATATATGGTTTGGGAAGTCGTTCGCCGCTAAATTCTTCGTCAGTGTATGGCATTTATCAACCGCTTGATAGCGATAGTGCCACCACGATAACAAACAACATGATTGATTTAAGTTTGAATGGCACTTTTTCACCGACCGGGATGTACTTGGGGAATTATTGCAACGTATTATTCAACACAATTCATCTTGGTGGTCATGCAACCGGAAACTACAATTCGGTGGCGTTAAAGTTGATAACGAATCCCACCATACCCAATTTTCATATTGTCAAGGACAATATCCTTATCAACCTGCGTACCGGTGGCGATTCGACCAATACCAATGTTTGCTTGAGCTTTTCATTCGATGAACCGAATGCGTTTTCCGATTACAATATCATTACCACCGTTACTGAAGACACGAGCGACAATCGCTATGCCGTGTTATATGGCGGCGTCCGCCTCAATACGCTCTCCCAATTTCAACAAATCTCCGGTTATCGATGGGATACTCATTCCTATAGTGTGGCACCCGTCTTTGTTAACCCGCCAAATCTCCATATCGATCCAAACATTGCTTCTCCGGTGGAGGCGAATGGTACCCCATTCGCCGGTGTAAGGTACGATTTCGATTTGCTATTGCGTGATTCGCTTCATCCCGATATTGGTGCCGATGAAGGCGTATTTACTCGAATGGCGACATCTGAGCGGGGAAAGATTATCCCGAATGAATATGCGCTGTATCAAAATTATCCAAACCCATTCAACCCATCGACCGTGATTCGGTTTTCACTAAAAAATCGCGGTTTCACCAAACTCACCATCTACAATACGCTTGGTCAGTTGGTGACGCGCTTAGTTGTTGGCAATCTCGGAGCGGGAGCTCATGCAATTCGCTTCAATGCCACCGCGCTCGGCAGCGGTATTTATTTTTATCGTCTCGAAAGTGGTTCGTTTACCGCGACAAGGAATATGGTTATCGTCAAATAAATTCGTTGTGTAGAGTTGTAGTTATACGGTTTCAAAATAAACCACAATCACCCACCGATTTAGTGGTGATTGTCGTGAAATTTCGTTACATTCTTTGCATACGGTTTGCGTAAACCGGAACTATCTATTATTATGTAACCTGCTTACGCAATGGGGGGACCAGCGCGTTTTCAATCTACTTTCCGTCAGTACCAACTTTCCCAATACAATACTCTTTTCACGATCCGCATCATTGATGTAGCCTCAACGTTCGGTTCGTGATACTCTTCACGGAGGATGTTTTGAATCTTTGGAAGCAATTTTGGTCCGCACTTGTGGAAGTATCGATGCTTCCGCTTCGGCTGACTCGTTTTGCGTGGACACGTATTACCGCACTCGGTTTGCAACGCATCGGAATGCTGATTCTCGCCGCGATGTTACTGCTTGTTGTGTTCGCCGTAGTGTTCGTCGAGGGGACGTCGCAGCCGAGTTTCTGCCGCTCCTGCCACATCATGGAACCGTACTTCAAAAGCTGGGAAGCATCCACCCACAAAAACGTCACCTGTATCACCTGCCACATTCCTCCCGGACTCACTGGAACGATTCATGGTAAATTCATTGCCGCATCGATGCTTGTCGATTACGCTACCGGGATGTACAAACGCTCGAAGCCGTGGGCGGAAATTGACGATGCGAACTGTACTCATTGCCACACGGGAAAATTGACCCCCGGCGTTGTCACATACAAAGAAGGCATTCGTTTCGATCATACTAAGCACCTGAGTAAAGAAGTCCGCAACAAGCAACTTCGTTGTACGTCGTGCCACAGCCAGATAGTGCAGGGTTCGCATATCACCGTGACCGAAACAACCTGTTTCCTTTGTCACTTCAAAGGACGCGACTTTAAAGAGCCGATTAAACTCACCGAGAACGTCCAAACCGTTACATCGACTCCCGCACTGTTCAAAGAAGCGTGGAAAGTCAATTGCACAAAATGCCACGAAGCGCCGGTACCGCATGAAGGAAAACCCGCACCGAAATTCGACCACACGAACATTGTCAAACTCAACGTCATGTGCCAGCAATGCCACGGCGACATGAAATCAGGCGACGGTGAAGTACCGCACGAACGTTGCAGCAGTTGTCACGCGGCGCAAGACCACTTGAACCGGTACAACGAAACCGATTTTATTCACGCGAAACATGTCACCGAACGCAAAGTCGATTGCATGTTATGCCATACACCGATTCAACACCGTTCAAAAGCACGCGCCGAAGCCCAAGTCGGTGAATGCCGCAGTTGCCACACCGATTTGCACGATGCCTCCGAATTGATTTTCCGCGGCACCGGTGGTGTTGGGCTTCCCGACCGTCCGTCCGTCATGTGGAGCGCCGGTCTCCAGTGCGCATCCTGCCATACCCTCACTTATAACAAAGCCCATTTTGAAGAATCCGCCGAATCGCGCAAGCGTGTGACTTGTACGCCGTGCCATCTACCCAATTATGAAAAATTAGGCCCATTGTGGCGTACTTCGATTTTTGCCCGCGCGAAACAATTGAAT
>CAZPUW010000292.1:0-4250 GCA_964589795.1 uncultured bacterium | reverse complement strand
CTCCAGCAATTCTCTTTCCATACTTACTATTACTTGATACTTTACTTTGTCTATCTTCCAACCCGATTGATACAGCGAATATTGGAATTCCACGAAGGAAATTTGTCGTTCCATCGAGTGGGTCAATAATCCAGCGATAGCGAGCGTTGGTATCCCGACTCGAACCCTCTTCGCCTAAAAAATCGAAGTCGGGGTACAGTTGACCAAGTTGTTCGAGACAAAGCGATTCGGATTCTTTGTCGGCGATGCTAACAAAATCATGGGCGGCTTTGGTGACGATTTCCGATGAAGAGATTTTGCCATAATAATTCATCAAGAGTGCACCCGCCGCATTTGCCACTTTACTCATATCGGCGAGTACTTTTTTCAAATCAAGTTCATTCTTTTACTATCCAATAAATTTGTGTTTATAATCTGCGCGGACGTCTGCGCGACAAGCGGTACAACGGTATTGTCATGAGCAAGAGCGTAACAATGAGCGAACCAACCGGATCGAATGTCATCGTTCTTAAACTGATACTATAAGGGCCGCCACTCCGAAGTTTTTTACCATCCCATTGCCAAAAGAGGGTATCGGCACTGGCGGAATCGGCATTCGATGTTAGTTGTTTGCCCCGTACTTTTAGCGAGACAACTAATTTCTCATCCTCAAGTTCGCGATAGGTATCATATACGACTTTCAGCGATTTACAGACGGCAAGGGCGTGTGGAACCTTATCCGGCGGCAGGGAGTTGATTAGTATTGTATCCTGAAGGTACTTGAAGATATCGATATCGTTTGACGCCGGGTCTTCGACATTCAATCGCTGATACCAATAATCAGATATTTCTTCGCTCCACTTTTTCCCTTTAATTGAATCGCCGGGATAAAGTGTATCATATATGTGTTCAAGCATGTTGTCGACAATCAAACGATAAAATTTTAATACGATTTGACCGTGCTCTTTGTCAAGATGCTCTTCGGTCTCGGCGGTGAGAGGGAATTTAGCTTTCTTGAGTGAATCTACCGGATTATCGGGCATTCCTTTTTCGGGATCAGGAAACGGAAAGAAGGAAGCGCCGGGGACTTCACCACTCACTTGGTTAATTCGAATGAAACCCAAATAGTAGTGATGGAAACTCAATTCGGGTGTAATGGGAGAAGGTGCTGTCATTCCTTGCTTTTGGGTGCCAAACGGATGTCCGCGCCAGATTCCATGTTGTTCAAACTTACCTTCTTTTCCATCTTCGGTTTTTCGTGGTGACCGGAGAATCCAATCCGCTTCATCGTAATTGGGAAGGTTTCCCGACTGGATGTTAACACTATCTCCAGTCCAAAAGAGTGCTACCTCCGGTGCGTGATAACCATCCCAGCGAATAAAGAAGCGGCGCTCAAGACAACCGGATGTGGTAATCAAAAACAACAACAAGAGAAAAAGAAAAGTTTTAGTTGTTTTCATGGGATAAAATATCCTATCGGGAAACGTGAAGTATATTGCCGATAAACGGATTTACATTGAGAATAGAATAAAGTCCAAGTTTGCATCGGCTCAACCTTGAGTGTATGTTCCAATATAGTATGCATTTTGATATAGATACACCGCTTACCCGTACTGTTGCTCTCGTGGTCGCACTCATGTTGTCGGCATATATCCTGCCGCAACAGGTTTCCGCGTACTCAAAAAAAGAAAAAGGTGCGCATTTCCTCGATTCGCTTCGGCGAGCGGATTCACTCGCCCTCCTTAAAAGAGTTCCTGCAGAAGACACTGTCAAGATAACGCTTCGTACCCTCGAAGCAGTACAAATGGATAGCGTCGAGGGCTTGATGTTATTGGCGGATGCACATTGGTCGGTTAAAAATTACGATAAAGCCGGATTGTTCATTCGCGCGGCATTTGCCCAATACAGCAAGATTACTCCGAATGGCGACGATTTCCCCGCAGCACGTTATGACTCACTTTATAACAAATTGGTTTCGCGATACCGTGAATTTTTAGCGGTACAACCGGAATTGCCGCCGGAAACGCCGTTAGACGTGTTGTTGGAAGAAGACACCGAACACTTGGTGGTACCGCCAAAGGTGAGGACAAGGGTCGATTCACTTTTCAAAGTGACACAAAATGAAGCGACCAAAATCAAGAGTGTCTTTGATAAGTACCAAAAACGACAACCGAGCACGACACCCATCACTCAGCCGATACTACCACCAGTACCGGTGGTAACAAATCGTCGCGTGGAAAATGCGATTACGTTTTTTATTACGCGCGGCTCGGGCATTTACCAAAAGTGGATGGAGCGGTCAGGCCGGATGATGCCGGTGTTGATGCCGATTCTGCGGGAAGAGGGGATACCGGAAGAGCTGTTTTGCCTCGCCATGATTGAATCGGGATTGAATCCGAATGCATTGTCACGGGCGAAAGCAGCGGGTATTTACCAATTCATCAATAGCACTGGTAATCTGTACGGCTTACAGACCGGTGGATGGTATGATGAGCGACGCAATCCCGAAAAAGCGACGAGAGCCGCATGCCGGTATCTGCGCAAACTCTACGAGGATTTCGGAGACTGGTATCTGGCGATAGCGGCATACAACTGTGGGGAAGGGCGGATTTCGCGGACAATTCGACGGGAACGTACGGAAGATTATTGGCGGATGAAGCGGTTGCCACGAGAAACCCGGAATTACGTACCAACCTACCTTGCCACATTGTTAATTTTTCAAGAACCGGAACGATGGGGCTTTACCGCACCGGTTTGGGAATCGCCGTGGCGATCGGATTCGGTCCGGATTGATGGTGTAGTCGATTTAGCGGTTGCAAGCAAGATTCTTGGCATACCGACGGATGAATTGAAATGGCGCAACCCGGAATTGGTGCAATTTTGTACGGATCCGATCGATAGTTGTTCAATCTTGAACGTACCTCGCGGTATGGGGAAGATGCTGAAGGATTCGCTTGCGAAGCTATCTGAGGATAGAAAAATCCGGTGGGTAGACCACGTAGTTCGTAAAGGGGAGTCACTGCGGTCAATATCACGTAAATACGGCATCCCGGAGAAAGCAATCGCTGAATTGCCGTGGAATTCAAACGGAATAAGAAGAAAAAAGAATGTTGTGGTCGGGGCGACCATCCGATTCCCGACTCCGGTCGAACAACCAACCGACCAAGCGTCGTTATAAGTGTAGGGGTTTACTTCCAATTTGCGGTTAAATGTATTATTTTAACCGAGTTGAGCGATTTGATTACAGGAATAGTATGAGGACGAAAGACATTGTTGTAGGAGTACTTGTACTATTAGGATTTGTCATCCTGTTAGCTGTCGTCGCTAATATTTTCAGCAGTAAAGACCGGACAACTTCGATGCGGTTTGCCGCAGGAAGCGGTAAAGTTGGTATAGTAGAAGTAAACGGGGTTATTAAAGACTCCCGTAAAACGGTTCTTTGGATCGACGAATTGAAGAAAAACCGGGACGTACGTTCAGTCGTAATCCGTGTCGATTCGCCGGGCGGTGCGGTTGCCCCTTCGCAAGAAATGTATGAAGCGATAAAAACGCTTAAAAAAGCGGGCAAACACGTAATCGTTTCAATGTCTTCGGTAGCCGCCAGCGGCGGTTATTATTTATCGGTTGCCGCGGATACAATTATCGCCAATCCGGGCACGATTACCGGTTCGATTGGCGTCATCATGCAGTTACCAGTGGTAAAGAAATTAGCGGATAAAATCGGTATTGGTATGGAAACGATTAAATCCGGTAAGATGAAAGACGTCGGGAATATGTACCGCGAAATGCAACCGGAAGAGCGTGCATACCTACAATCCAGTATCGACGACACTTACGACCAATTCGTTTCAGCGGTTGCTACCGGTCGGAAAATGACGGAAGCGCAAGTCCGGGAATTGGCTGATGGGCGGATTTATACCGGACGGCAAGCGAAAGCGAACGGTTTAATCGATTTAATCGGAACCTATGACGATGCGATAAAGCTTGCGGCTCGGCTCGGCAGTATCAACGGCGAACCGAGACTGGTCAAGGCGAAACCGGCGAAAACGGGATTGCTGGCACTGCTTGTCGGAGATGAAGATGAGAGTGAACAAGCATCGGCAAGTTTATTTGGTAAGCTAATTCCGAACCCAATGCAGATGGGTACTTCCGGTTTCGAATACCGGTGGGTTGCGGAATAATTTTCGTACTATTTGTACATTCTATTATTGAATCATTATCCCGGAATCGGGAATCAGTAAAACACCAAAGTCGAGGGTGCTATGAGGAAG